>DASQGG010000202.1 GCA_035632695.1 Thermoplasmata archaeon | reverse complement strand
GTTGAGTTGTCCACGTCGAGCTCAAACGCGCTGACTAGGCGCGCGTCCGCGGGGACCTTGTCTCCCTCTTCGAGGGAAAGGATGTCACCCACCGTCACGTAGGACACGGGAATCTTCTTCGTCGTGGCCTCCCGGATCACTTTGGCCTCTTCGGGGACAAGCAGCCGGAGCGCCTCCACGGCCCGCTCCGCCCGGCGCTCCTGGAACAGGCTGAACAAGACCGCGATGGCAACGACGGCGAGGATCGCGAACCCCATCTGGGGCGTGTTCGTCCCGAATGACAAGATCGCGGCGACGATCAAGAGGACGTTGAACAGGTTCTTGAACTGGGCGAGCGCCTTCCGCGAGAGCGGAGTCTTCTTGGCTTCCGGAAGAACGTTGAAGCCGCGCTCGTCGAGGCGTCGTGCGGCGTCGACCGCGGTCAGGCCGTCCGGCCCCGTGGAGAGTTCTTGGTAGAGCTGGTCCAGCGGGAGCCGGGCCCAGAGGCGCACGGTCTCCGATGCGTCATCCGCCGACTTCGCCATACCCAGATCGCGTCTCCCCAGCCACTGGACACCGCGTGTCCCCGACCGGTCACACGTCCCGTCGGGCAGAGGCACCCCGCTTATCAAAATTGGCGCAGGGTCATGGCTGGCGCGGTTGGCCGATTGCTGGATGGTCGGGTTATAGATACAGCACCCACGTCACGGATGTAGGGTGGGAGCAACAGACCGCGGCCTCCGCGCCGTGCGTGTTGTCGATTTCCGTACGTCGGAACGGAGGAGGCTCCATGCCAAGGTTGATAAAGTCCGAGCTTCTGCGCGGCCGGACGCCTGGGTCGTCGATGAAGGGAGGACGGGAAGCCCTGAACTCTCGGGAGTTAGGACCGATGAATGAGGAATCCGCAGACAAACGACTTCGGTATCGAGGAAACGGGACTCCGCACCCGTGCGGGCCCTAAGGAGCAGATTCGGTTCCGAACCCCATCTCGCCCAGACCTTTTCCGGCCAACCGGTCCGCGCATCGAGGGATTGTGGGGGGCTGACCTTTCATGATTCCCGAAATCGTCCAGTTCGTCGTGGCTTTCGCCTTCGCCCTAATCCTCGCCTGGGCGATTGGCATGTACATTGCGCTGCTGATCCAGGGCCAGCCCCGGCCATTCGAGCGGACCTGGTCGAGGATCGAGCGCGCGCTCTTCCAAGTCGCAGGCATCGACAAGGACGCCCCGATGACCTGGAAGCAGTACCTCACGGCCATGATTCTGACGAACGCGCTCATCTTCGGGTTCGTCTACGGCCTGCTGGCATTCCAGGGGTTCACTCCCGACCTGGCGTTCAACACCGCATCCTCGTTCGCGACGAACACGAACCTCCAACACTATGCCGGGGACTCCTCCACGAATCCACTCACCCTCCTCTCCCAGCTGGGGCTCCTAGCCGCCATGTTCATCGCCCCCGGGACCGCATTCGCGGTCTGCATCGCGTTCCTACGCGCGTTCCACTACACGAGCCACAACGTCGGCAACTTCTACGTGGATCTCACCCGGGTCACTCTGAACATCCTCCTCCCCATCGCGATTGTCGGCGGCATCCTGCTCACCGCCTTCGGCGCACCACAAACCTTGTCGATGAGCCAGACCACGGGGAGCCTCGCGGGTGGCCCGCAGACGGTGTACATTGGGCCCATCGGGGCCTGGGAGTCCATCAAGGACTTCGGGAACAACGGTGGTGGGTTCCTCGGCGCGAACTCGGCTCATCCGTTCGAGAACCCCAGTGGAATCACGAACATCCTCGAGATCATCTTGATTCTCAGCGGAGGCCTGGCGTTCCCCTTCGCCTA
>DASQGG010000201.1 GCA_035632695.1 Thermoplasmata archaeon | reverse complement strand
CGCCATGAGACTCGCGCCCGCGGCCCGGAAGAAGCCTGAGAAGTCCCCACCTATCGGGCGCTGTCAACGTTGCGGCCGCGCCTTCATCCAGGATCCCAAGCGAACCCGTCGCCTCTGTAGTCGCTGCGCCAACCTCGGAGGCGGAGGATGATCGCGCCTCCGAATGCACGGACCGATGCACTAGCGTCCGGGCCTTCTTCCGACACCATTAAGACTAGGGTATGCCATACCCTAGTCGGAGACGTGGTAGGGGAAAACACGTCTCTAGATGGTAGAACCCATGATTCCGTGCTGCGCGCGGAAGCAAACCCTCATGGGGACGGCGGCGGAGAAGCACTCAGGACTCTCGGACTCGACGCGGGCGATCCCGCGGTAGTGGTCCGCGACGTCCTCGAGCGCTTCCAACGCAACACCGTGACGCGGTTCAAGCCGACGGCGTCGACGCCGATGTCGTACACCTGGATGTTCCGGAGGTTCGCGGACCAAGTCCGTTTGGACAAGTACACGCGAAAACAGCTTGCAGGGCCGAAGGGCCGGGAGCTCCTCCTGGCGCACCTCGCGTCCGTGCCGCTGAAGTCGCGGCGCGTGACCCTGAGTGGGCTCCAGGTCGTCTGGGAAGAAGGATTAAACCTGCCGTGGCCGATCAGCCGGAAGCGCGACTTCGGCCGCACCTTGCCGCCCGCGGGACGGAGGCAGACACCTCCCGACGCGGACATCAAGGCGTGGGCCGAGGCCGTGCGGAACGAGAAGGACCCGTACCTGAAGTTCCTGGTCCTCTGCGTCCTCCAGAACGGATGGCGGCCCGGCAATCAGGTCGCGCATCTCTCTTGGAAGCACGTGCGGTACGATGACCAGGGAAAGCCGTACGCGATCATCGCGGACGGAACGGAGGCTGACTTCAAGTCCTCGTCCCCGATCATCGCTTGGCTCTTCCCGGACGTCCTCGAGGCCATGGAGTCGTGGCGCAACGTGTCGCCCGCGACCTCGCCGGAGGACCCGATCCTCCCGTGGCGTGGGATGAAGGGCCAGTACGTCGTCGACGACATGCCCGACTCGAAGCGCACCCGTCCGGGCACGCGGCTCGACGGGCCGACGGTCCGCGACCACTTCCACGCCTTCGCGGCGAAGTGGTCCTTGCCGGACCTGAGCCCGGTCTACTTCCGACACGCGGTCAAGACCCTGTGCCGGAGGGCCGGACTGGGCGATCCGGAGTCGAACGCCCTCGTCGGCCACGGGCTGTCCCGCGAAGCCGGAATGACCGCGGTCTACGACAACCCGATGACCCAGGCCATCCTCGACGAGCAGAGGAACAGAATACCGCACGGGCCTCTCGGGGTCCTGATGCCTCCCGAGGTCCACCTGGTCGAAGGCCCGGAGCGCGAGGCGACGTCCGTCCTGGCGGAGTACTTCGCCGGGAAGGTCGGCCTCATGGAACTCATGCAGCGGATCGAGTCGATGAAGCGCAAAGTCGACGTGATCGCGACTCGGTGACACATGAAAGTTATAGACCCGAAATCGTCCCAGCAAACCGTTAAATAGACCCCGCCCATAGGGAACGGCCGTCGCGTCAACCAGACGCCCTCCGGGCAATCCTCCGCGGATCCCGGGAATGCGGCCCCACTCTTCTGGGATCGCAGGCAGCGTCACGGTGGCGCGCCGAATCGACTCCGCGTGATCGCACGCGTGGAGAGGTCATCCTCTCCGGAGGAGTCCCCATGCCCAAGGAACACCGCCCCCGCCACGGCTCCATGGCGTTCTCGCCCCGCAAGCGGAGCGAGAGCCCGATCCCGCACTTCTCCAGCTGGCCCGACATCGACGGCACGCCCCGCGTCCAGGGGTTCGCCGGGTACAAGGCGGGCATGACCCACGCCACGATCGTGGACTATCGGCCCACGTCGACGACGTCGGGCCAGGAGGTCCAGGTCCCCGTGACCGTGGTCGAGGTGCCGCCCATGAAGGTCGCGGGCGTGCGGCTCTACGAGCACACCCACGAGGGCCTGAAGACCGTGGGCGAGGTCTGGGCGCCGCGCCTGGACAAGGAGCTCGATCGCGTATTCCCGATCCCCAAGGATTACAACGTCGACGAGGCGTGGAAGAAGGTCGACGCGGTCCAGATCGACGACGTGCGTCTCTTGACGTACACGCAGCCCACCCTGGTGACGGGCGTCCCCAAGAAGAAGCCCGACCTCATGGAGAACCGCGTGGGCGGCGGGTCCGTCCCGGAGCGACTGAAGTACGCGAAGGAACACCTGGGGAAGGAGATCCCCGTGACCGAGTTTTGTCGCGAGGGCTCCATGGTCGACGTCGCCGCGATCACGAAGGGCAAGGGGTGGCAGGGACACCACACGCGCTGGGGCACCCGCCTCCTGAGCCACAAGAACTCGAAGCACCGCAGGAACATCGGCACGCTCGGGAACTTCCAGCCAGGCTTCGTGCGGCCCACGGTCCCGCAGAGTGGACAGTTCGGGTACCACCAGCGCACGGAGTACAACAAACGCATCCTCAAGATGGGCGAGAAGGGCGAGGAGATCAATCCCGACGGCGGATTCCTGAACTACGGCACGATCCGCAATCCGTACGTCATGCTCCACGGCTCGATCCCCGGCCCCGCGAAGCGCCTGATCCGGTTCCGGGACGCGAGCCGCGGCGGCTTCGTCCGGCTCGAGAAGCCCCCCGAGGTCACGTTCGTCTCTAGACAATCCAAGCAGGGGGCGTGAGGCCGATGGCGGAGAAGGATGCGGAGAAGAAGCAAGCCTCCGAGGAACAGCCCGAAGCGGAGGCGGCGCCTCCGGAGAAGAGGCGGCGATTGAGGCGCGCTGCTCCCAAGGCGGCCAAGCGGGAGGCCGCGGAACCCAAGGAGGAGGCTCCCGCGCTAAAACCAGGCCAAGTGCGCGTCTACTCCGTCGATGGGGAGGCCATCAAGACGATCGACCTCCCGGCCGTATTCCGCTCCGAGGTTCGGCGGGACCTGATCCTCCGCGCCGTGACCGCATTCCGGGCCAACCGCCGCCAGCCCTACGGCCCGAATCCGCGATCCGGGATGAAGCACTCCGTGCGTTGGTCGGGGAAGGGCCACGGCGTGTCCCGGGTCCCGCGCCTGCGCGGTTCCATGACGGGCGCCCAGGCACCCGGCACTGTCGGAGGCCGCCGGGCCCACCCGCCGCGGCCCGACACGGTCTGGGCCAAGAAAATTAACGCCCACGAGCGCGGCCTCGCCCGGAACGCCGCCCTGGCGGCCCTCCGCGACGCCGCGATCGTCTCCGCCCGTGGCCACCGGTTCGACGAGCGACTTAGCCTCCCCGTGGTCCTGGAGGACTCGATCGAGACGCTGGAGCCCGAGGAGGGAGCCACCCGCGAGGGCCTCGCGATCCTCGAGCGGCTCGGGTTGGAGACGGATGTGGAGCGCGCGAAGGACGGCCGTCACGTCCGCGCGGGGCGAGGCAAGCTCCGCGGACGGCGGCTGCGGGAGCCCCGGAGCCTCCTGGTCGTGGTCAAGGAGCCCACGAGGGTCCGGCGCCTCTTCGGCAACCTTCCGGGGGTGGAGGTCGTGAGCCCCGCCGCCCTGAACGCGGAGATCCTCGCGCCCGGCGGAGACCCGGGTCGTCTCGCCCTCTTCAGCGAAGGGGCGCTCGAGATCCTGCGGAGTTGGCACCCATGAGAGCCTACGATGTACTCCTCCACCCGTACGTGACCGAGAAGACCCTGAACATGCTCCAGGGCACCCCCGCCCAGGACCTGAAGGATGGCAACCGCCTCGAATTCCTCGTGGACCGCCGCGCGACGAAGACCGACATCAAGAAGGCGTTCGAGGAGATCTTCGAGGTCAAGGTCGCTCACGTGAACACGTTCGTCCGCAAGGACGGGAAGCACGCGATCATCAAGCTCAAACCCGAGTTCTCCGCCGAGGAGATCGGGATGCGGATCGGGGTGTTCTGATGGGAAAGAACCTCCCGAACCAGCGGCGCGGGCGCGGCACCTCGCCGACGTATCGCTCGCCGAGCCACCGCCACCCCGGCCCCGTGGAGTATCCGCACCTCCGCGGCGAGGGCGTCGTGACGGACATCTTCCAGGCTCCGGGCCACACGGCCCCGCTCGCTCGCGTCCGGTACGGGGGCCAGGAGGTCCTCATGATCGCCTGCGACGGGCTCACGATCGGCCAGCCCGTGACGATCGGCTCCGTGAACGTGGACCGAGGGAACACGCTCTCCCTAGGCCAGATCCCGGAGGGCACCCTGGTGTACAACATCGAGAAGATCCCCGGGGACGGCGGGCGTTTCGTTCGCGCCGCAGGAGCCCAAGCCGTGGTCGTGAGCCAGGGGGACCGCACGGTCGTGCAGCTCCCCTCGGGGAAGTTCTACGGATTCCACCGCGAGTGCCGCGCCACGATCGGCGCGGTTGCGGGCGCGGGTCGCGGCGAGAAGCCCTTCACGAAGGCGGGCAAGAAGTTCCACGCCTTCCGCTCCTTCAGCAAGGCGTACTTCGACGTCCGGGGTGTCGCGAAGAACCCCGTGGACCATCCGCACGGAGGCGGCTCCCACCAACACGTCGGGCGGCCGTCCACCGTCGGCTATGACGCTCCTCCCGGCATGAAGGTCGGCCGGTTGTCACCGAAACCCAAGCGGATCCGTGAACGGAAGCAGCGGAGGTAGATCACATGGCGCGCAAGATGGGTGGGCTGGCCAAGGCGGCACGCAGGAAGCTGCGGAAGCGCGCCGGCCTCGTCGAGACGCGAAGGAAGAAGGAGTTCACCTACCGGGGCTACACCCTCGAGGAGATGAAGGCGATGACCCTCGAGGAAATCGTCGAGCTCCTGCCCGCGCGGGCTCGCCGGTCCTTCGTCCGAGGCCTGGACGAGGAGCGCACGAGGTTCGTGGACAAGCTCCGCGCGAACGGGACCGAGGAGGCCGTGCGGACGCACTGCCGGGACGTTCCCATCCTCCCGGACTTCGTGGGCAAGAAGGTCGCGATCCACAACGGCAAGGAATTCGTCACGGTGGACATCAAGCCGGAGATGATCGGGCATTACATCGGCGAGTTCGCGATGACGCGCAAGACCGTGGTCGTCCACAGCGGCCCGGGCGTCGGCGCGACGCGCTCGTCCAAGTTCATGCCGCTCAAGTAGGTGGACCATGACTCAGCTCGGGTACACGGTGGAATACAAGATCGAGAGCATGGCGCGTGCCTACGGCAAGGAACTCCAGATTTCCTGGAAGAAGAGCGTGGAGCTCGCCCGAGCCATTCGCGGCAAGAGTGTGGAGCAGGCGCGAGAGTACCTGGAGAACGTGGCGGCCTTGAAGCAGCCCGTTCCCATGAAGCGGTACAAGCGCTGGATCGCGCACAAGTCGGGCATGGGCCCTGCCCGGTACCCGGTCAAGGCCGCGAAGGCCTTCCTCCGCGTCCTCGAGTCCGCGGTCTCCAACGCCGAGTTCACGGGGAAGGACGACCCCGACCAGATGCGGATCAAGGTGATCAACGCGCACAAAGGGTCGATCCAGAAGGCGTACCGTCCCCGCGCCCACGGCCGCAGCGGCCCCTGGAATCAAGACACGGTGAACCTGGAAATCGTCCTCGAGGAACCGGAGGGGAGCTGAGTGCCCGGTGCCACGGTCACGGAGCGGCGCAAGGACAAGCGCATCATCGTTGAGAACATGCGCCGGGTTCTCCTGAAGGAGTACCTGATGCACGAGACGCGCCGCGCGGGCTTCGGCGGCCTGGACATCCAGCGCACGCCCATGGGCACGCGGGTCACGCTCCAGTCGGAGCGACCCGGGCTGGTCATCGGCCGCAAGGGCGGCGCGATCAAGAGCCTCACGGACGCCGTCGAGCGGCAGTTCAAGTTCGACAACCCGCAGATCGAGGTGCAGGAGGTCGCGAACCCGTCGCTGAACGCGCAGATCATGGCGGAGAAGCTCGCGAACGCCCTCGAGCGTGGCTGGCACTTCCGCCGCGCGGGGCACAGCACGGTGCGCCGGATCATGGAGGCGGGTGGGAAGGGGTGCCTGGTGATCATCGCAGGGAAGCTCACCGGGCAGCGGCACCGCACGGAGAAGTTCAAGGCGGGCCACATCAAGTACTGCGGCGAACCGCGGAATCTCTGGATGGGCAAGGGTTTCGCAGTCGCCAAGCTCAAGCCCGGCGTCATCGGCGTGACCGTGGAGATCATGAACCCTCTGGCGAAGCTCCCGGACGAGATTGAGGTCCGGCCTCCCGCGGTCGGAGCGTCCCCGGCGGAACCGGAACCTGTCGTCGCGCCTGAACCGGAGCCCGTTCCCGCGGGAGGCCTGGCTCCGGCTGCGGCCCCGGTGGAGCCGGAAGCCGGCGCGGAAGACGCCGTCATCCTGCCCGAGGAGGAACCCCCCAAGCTCGGGGAGACGGTCAAGAAGAGTCGCGTGGCCACGAAGCGCCTGAAGAAGGTTGCCAAGGAGGTCAAGGAACTCGGCGTGGATGCGGATGTCGACGTAGCGGGGGAGAAGTAATGGCCCTGCTCCGCACGAAGGAGATCCGCGCGATGGACGCGGCGGCTCGGGAGAAGAAGCTCCGGGAACTGCGGGACGAGCTCATGCACGAGCGGGGCGTGGCCGCCATGGGCGGCGCGCCGCCGAACCCGGGGAAGATCCGGGCGCTCCGCAAGAACATCGCGCGCATCCACACGATTCAGTCCCAGGAGGGTCCGGGGGCGGCTGCCCCGCCGGTCGCGGCCCCTGGAGACGCTCCCCGCCCGTCCGCCCCGAAGGCGGCGGCGGACGAGGGAATCGAGGACGATCTCGAGGAGGACCAGGCGTAATGGCCGGGATCTGCGCGACCTGCGGTCTTCCCGAGGAGCTCTGCATGTGCGAGGAGCTCGCGAAGGAACAGCAGAGCATCCGGGTCCACAACGACACCCGGCGGTACGGCAAGACCGTGACCGTCGTCGAGGGACTCGACGTCGGCGACATCGACATCGCCGAGCTCGCGCGCACCTTGAAGAACAAGTGTGCGGCGGGCGGCACGGCCAAGGAGGGCCGCATCGAACTCCAGGGAGAGCACAAGAGGAAGGTCGCGGAGGTCCTCGAATCCATGGGCTACCGCGTCCAGGTGGCCTGACATGAACCTCCGGAAGCACGAGCTGATCGGACTCCAAGTCGAGGTCCTCCGGTCCACGGACCCCGGTCAGACCCACCTGGCGGGCCGCGTCGTGGACGAGACCCGCAACCTCCTCGTGATCGAGGCGGCGGGCGCCGAGAAACGCATCCCGAAGCAGGGAGCCCGGTTCCGGTTCCAGATCCAAGGCGGCATCGAGGTGGAAGGCGACGACATCCGCTTCCGCCCCGAGGACCGCGTCAAGAAGGCACGGTGAGCAGCGATGGTAGAGAAGAAGGCGGCGAAGAAAGAGAAGCCCGCGACGGCTCCGACGCCCGCGGCACGCAAGACGTCCGGTTCGCGGGACATCGGCATCGATGTCCCTCTCCCCGACAAGACGTGCACGGACGAGCACTGCCCGTTCCACGGGAAGCTCTCCGTTCGCGGCCAAATCCTGGAGGGCGTCGTCGTCTCCATCCGGATGCAACGGACCGCGGTCGTGGAGCGCGAGTACCTCCGCTACCTCCAGAAGTTCGAGCGGTTCGAGAAGCGGACGCGTCGGATGAACGTCCACGCGCCGGCGTGCCTGGGGCTCTCCGTGGGCGACCGCGTCACGATGATGGAGTGCCGCCCGCTCGCAAAGACGGTCCACTTCGTCGCCGTCCGGAACCAGGGGGTCGCCGCATGAAGGGCCTGCCGGGACGCCAGACGCGCGGGTTGCCCAAGGGCGCCCGCCTGGAGTGCATCGACAACACGGGCGCGAAGATCGTCGAGATCGTCGAGGTCAAGAACTACCGCGGCGTCCGGAACCGGCTCTCGTCCGCGGGCATCGCCGACCTTCTCGTGGTCACGGTCAAGAAGGGGACGCCCGAGACGCGGAAGCAACTGTTCAACGCGGTTGTCGTGAGACAGCGCCGCCCGTTCCGACGCCCGGAAGGGATCATGGTCCAGTTCGAGGACAACGCATGCGTCATCGTGACGCCTGAGGGCGAGGCGAAGGGATCGGACATCAAGGGTCCCGTGGCCCGTGAGGCGGCCGAACGCTGGCCGCGGATCGCAGCTACGGCGAGCATGATCGTGTGAGGTGTGCACGTGGTATCGACTCGACCCCGGACGCAGCGGAAGAGGCTCTACGAGGCGAATATCGGGCGCCGCCACCGGCTCCTGGGCGCCCACGTGGACCCGGACCTCGCCGGGAAGTCCAAGCTCCAGCTCCCGCGCGCCCTCCCCGTGCGCGAGGGCGATGTCGTCCGAATCATGCGGGGGAGCTTCCGCGGCAAGGAAGGCAAGATTGTGAGCGTGGACTCGAAACGCGGCCTCGCCGTCATCGAGGGCATCACGATCGAAAAGACGGACGAGAAGAAGGTGCCCCGGCCCATCCACGCATCGAACCTGATGATCATCAAGCTGGACGACACGGACCCGTGGCGCCGCAAGAAGTACGAGGAGTGAGGAGAGCGTGAAGAAGCACATGAAGCGGCTGCCGGCCCCCCGATCGTGGGCCATCGCGCGGAAGACCGAGTTCTGGGTCGCCAAGCCATCGCCGGGTCCCCATCCCCTGGACCGCGCCGTTCCCGTGGGCCTCATCCTCCGCGACATGCTGCATGTCTGCGACACGGCCCGGGCGGCACGGCACATCCTCACCGGCCGGCACGTCCTCATCGACGG
>DASQGG010000200.1 GCA_035632695.1 Thermoplasmata archaeon | reverse complement strand
TCATTGCGTCGTTAAGCACAGAAAGCAGTTTCACAAGTGCGTCCTCTGAAATCTCGGATGGTATTTCGACTCCAAGAACGTACTCAAATGAGAATACTATTGTGCTGCCGGGTGAGCTCGCAATGCGGGCAGCCAAGCGATCAGGCACCACCCCGAGAAGAAGCTGCACACCAACCGCAACCCCGAGGCCGAGTTGCCACCCAAGAGCCAGCGCTGGACCATAGATGGGAATGACACTGACGAGCGTGTCGAGCGCAGTCGTGCTGGCGGCCTCGTAGTGTGACAGAGTTTCAATGCCGTTGGCAGACTCGCTAGCAAGGAACAGCTCGTAGGAGGCCAAGATGGCACCCACAGCTAGGGCAGCCGCCAATCCGAATCTAACCTTGAAACCGGCATAATTGGCTTGTCCTTTGAACACGCCCCTCCCCAGCACAACATCGCTTCGGACGAGCCCCAGGACGGAAGTCGTGCCCGCAGCAACATAGACAGATCCTTTGACAAAGTCGCCACTAATGTATGCCAGGATTGCCTGGCTCCCGAACACGACAATGGTGGCCCCAATGGCTGCCCCCTGCAGTCCCGTTCGAACGTTCCGATTTCTCGCACCAGAGAGCAAGATTGACTCATCGAGATCGTCCAACACTTCCGCGTTCCCGAGTTCCCACTCAAGGGTGTACGAATTCGTGACAGGATAGTCGATGTCTGGGCTGAACGTCTGGACATTCACCGTCCTGGTCCCGGAGGCGCTCACCAGGTAGATGGGGGTCCAGTCCACGACGCCACCAATCGTCGTTGCCGTCACGTACGAGCGCTCGTACGTCAGCTCGGCCCAGGTCCATGCGGGTACCGCCGCGGTTGTCGCCACCAGCTGGGACGTCAGCTGCCCCGTGAGCGAGATTCCGCGGCGGATGATCTTCATGATTGCCAGGTCCGTTCCGAGCGCGTCGCGCCCGTCCCGCACCCACTGCTCGCGCGGCGTCCACGTGAGCGTGGCCTGGAAGTCCGCGATCTCCGTCTCCGTGTTCCCGGAGAGCCAGAGGGCGTCCGCGCCTTGCGCCGCCGTCGCGTCGAACGAGTCCCCGATCCGGTGCACGTACACCACGTACGGTCCGTAGCCGTGCAGTCCGCTCTCCTGTCCCTCCATGGTCGCCGGCAAGAACGCGTTGAGGTCCGTGAGGTCAACCGTGAGCCGGGCGAGGACCCGCTCCGCGAGTGTCTCGACCTTCGTGACGGCCGCCCCGATCGTAAGGGAGGTGGCGTTGAGGGCGGTCTTCAGCAGGTTGCCGGAGGCACTCCGGATCCAGACCGGGCTCACGTCGAGGACGGCCACCCGGCGGTCGTCTCGCGCCATGGAGTTCTCCGCCGTCGCGACCTCCCTGGGAATTCGCAGGGTGAACTGGTAGGAGTGGTTGTCAACGGGTGCACCGACGGCGACGCTCCGATAGAACGGCGGAGCGGCGACGAAGTCCGCATTGCGGTGCAGGGAGTACTGGAGCGCAGGGACGATGAGGACGTCCGACGTGCGCGTCCCGCGGTCCGCATCCGCCCCGATAGCGACTTGTATGATGAGGCTCTGGGCCGTGTCCAGCACGATGGGGACCTCCAACGTCGCGTGCTCGAGGAGCGTCCCCTCCTCGTCGCTCACGTTGACCGCCGCGACGTTCATGAAGTCGACGTCCCAGCGGTGGGTGTCGTACGCGTACTGGATCACGTACTTCCGGGGCGCCGTTGCCGTGCAAGTGCCGTACACGGCCTCCGAGTAACCCGTACCCTGCAGCCCGGCGTAGGACATGCCTAGGCTCGTGTAGTTCGTCTCGCCGCCCTCCAAGAACGTCTTGTTAATCCACGACCCCACGCTCGCGACGCTCTCGTCGCTGCTCTTCGTCGAGTCCGCCGTGTGTTCGGACAAGAAGGGGCACGCGCCGTCGCTGGCCCGGTACGTGTAGATGCCCGCGAACAGCCCGTGCACGTCGAACGCCAAGAAGCGCTGGGTGAACCGTACGAGGCCCGGGGCGAACGTGTGCGTCCAGGGGAAGGCCCACGTCTCCGTGGGCGCAAGGTCGATCCCGTCCACGAGCCCGTCTCCGTCCGTGTCCGAATTCAGCGGGTTCGTGGGCCGCCGGTTTGTGCCGCGGATCTCGTCCCCGTCCGAGAGGCCGTCCCGGTCCGTGTCCGGATCGGACGGGTCCGTCTGGAAGCCCCACAGCTCGGCGCCGTGCCACTCCTCCCAATCCGTGAGGCCGTCCTGGTCCGTGTCCTGGGACGTGCAGCTCGTGACCACGGACCGCGTCTGCGGCACGCCGTCGATGACCAGGGTCATGGGATGCGGCGTGACCTCGAAACCGTCCGTCAGGCCGTCGGAGTCCGTGTCGCTCAGCGTGGGATCGCATCCGTACCGGTATCGCTCCGGACCGTCCAGGAGGCCGTCCGCATCCGTGTCGGGATCGTTCGGGTTCGTCACGTTGCGTCCGGGCGGGGGATTCACCTCGTCGCCGTCCAGGAGGCCGTCGTGGTCCGTGTCCGGATCGAACGGGTCCGTCTTGACCCACGCCTCACGCGGAAGGCCGTCCACCATGTACCGGAGCAGATGGGGCTCGGACTCCCACGCATCCGTCAGGCCGTCGTCGTCCGAGTCGGCGATCACGGGCGACATCTTCGGCATGGATCGCTCGAGGCCGTCGGAGAGGCCGTCGCCATCCGTGTCCGCGAGGATTGGGGAGGTGCGAACCGCGAACCCGACGGAGACCCGCTGAATGTAACCGCCGTAGCCCGAGCCGTGGTCCTCCACGAGGATGCGCCACACGCCCGAGCCGAGGAACTCCTCCGCGGTCAGCTCCGAGCCCACGGTGCCATCCACGCGGCGTACGGGGGCGCCCCGAACCGCGTCGAGGATCAAGGAGACGACGTCCCCGCTGCGGACGACCTGCGTCCGCCAGGGGATCTGGAGCCCTTCCGAGTAATCCAGCCGGTCACCCGAGGCAAGGCCCAGGCTCCACCCGCGCGCCTCCGCGCGGACCGGGGGAAGGTTGCCCGCGGTCGTCCCCGAGGTCAGGTTGCAGGCGGGATGGCACGGCGGCGGAGGCACGACCGCCTTGTTGTTCACCCGCACGGTCACGGAACGGCTCGCGGCGTTCCCGGCCGCGTCGAATGCGCGCACCTCGAAGGCGTGATCCCCGTTCGGGAGATCCGCGGTCTCGAACGGGAAGTCAAACGGCTCATGCTCCCGGGCGTCCACGCGCACGCCGTCCACACGGAGTTCCACTAGAGAGACGCCGAGGGCATCAAACGCTGCGGCGGAGACGACCACGAGGCCCGCGACCGTGCCGCCGGCCGCCGGGGACTTCAGGTTGAGCTCGGGAGGCGTCCGATCCACGAGCAGGGACGTCGCGGCGGAAACCGCGAGGGCGACATCATCGGCCGAACCGCCCAAGGCCTCGACCTTCGCGTCCGCTACTCCCTCGGGATATTCGTCTGTGGGGAGCGCGAGGGCGAATCGGTGCGAGGGGTCAAGGGGCTCCGCTGGCCGGGCGGCTCCGTTGATCACGAGACGAACCCACTCTGCGGTGAGAGCGGGGGAGACCCGGCCCTGGACCCGGGTGGTGCCTCGGACGCTCTGTCCGGGAGTCGGGGACACGAGGACCACGCCCTGCTCGTAACCGCCGGGGTCCCACAGGAGCTGGGACAACGCGCGCGTCCCGTTCACGACTACAAGGCGCACGGACAGGTCGTCGGGCCGCGGATGGATGAGGTCCACCGCGACGACACCGGATACGAGGTCGCCCGATACGCGGGGGCCGTCCAAGGAGACCATGGCCTCCCCGGGCACGTCGATCGGGAGGTTGCTCAGCGCCCCGCTGATCTGGATCGTGTACACACGGGTCTCTTCCTCGAAGTCACTCAGCCCATCTCCGTCCGAATCGCCCGAGTTCGCCTCCAGTACGAAGTCGTCGAAGTACAGACTGTACGACGCCCCGGTGAGCCCCGCGGCGCAGAGGAAGCCCACAGACACCTTGACGTAGGCGGCGGATCGCCAGGCCGCGGCAGGGAAATCGGCCGACGGATTCCGTGCGACCTCGTCCCAGTGGCCGGTGGCGGGCTCCTCGCTCAGGACGACATCTGAGAGTGTGGGAGCGCAACGGCCGCCGTTCTGGCTCGCCCGATACGCCGTGACGTACCGGTACGTCCCGAGCGAGGCGTACCGCGCGTCGAGCAACTCGAGGGAGATTCCCGCGGCGAACGCGTTCCACGGCGACCTCGTGCCGTCTCGCAGGGAGTCGTACAGGAGCCAGAGGCGGAGCTCGCCGAGAGGGGCGCCGCGCGTCGCGAAGAACGCGTACCCGTACGCCGATCCGAAGTCGCGGACGGCCCAGCCGTGGATCTCCACGTGGTACGAACGCTTTCCGGAGTGCGCGAAATCCGCGGAGTACCCGGCGCTTGCGCGGTCCCCCAGATGGAAGTGCGTGAACGGAACCCAGTAGTCGTCCTCGAAGTCGTCCAGCAGCGCGTCCCGCTGAACGGGGACGAAGACGAGGAACGCGACGAAGAACGCGCAGGCTATCTCGATCGACCGACGCACGAAATCCTACCCCCACACGGTCCGGAGGGGCCTCAGGCGGCCCACGGATCCTCCGGCGGCGTCACGGCTCCGAACGTTATATGAAGTTGTGGAGCGGATGTAGCATCGCCCCGCCAGACCATGGAGGGATTTCGGCAGAGACCCTGCCAACCGAAATCGGAAACCGCCATTTCGGCCTACCCAATCGGAAGGCGCCTATCCGCAAACGATATAACGGTGTATTATTTCTGGTCCATCCCCGACACGGTGATCCGACATGACCGACTACGCGCATCCCGAAGTCCTCGTCGACACGGCCTGGCTCCAGAAGCACCTCGCCGACCCGAAGGTCCGCATCGTCGAGGTGGACTACGACCCCGCCGCGAACTACGCCCTGGGCCACATCCCGGGCAGCGTCCTCGTGGACTGGAGGAAGGACATCAACGACCCCGTGGCCCGGGACATCCTCTCCAAGGAAGCGCTGGAGGCCCTCCTCGGCCGCCTCGGCATCGCGAACGGCCAGCGGATCGTCCTGTACGGGGACTTCAACAACTGGTTCGCGGCGTTCGCGTTCTGGGTCCTCGCGTACTACGGCGTGCGGAAGGTCGTCCTCCTGAACGGCGGGCGGAAGAAGTGGATCGCCGAGGACCTCCCGCTGACGAAGGACGTGCCGACGTACCCGGCAACGACGTTCGCGGCGAAGAACCCGAACAAGAAGCTCCGCGTCTTCCTGAACGACGTGAAGAAGGCGGTCGAGCAGAAGGACCCCGTCTTGGTCGACGTGCGCGGTCCCAAGGAGTTCTCCGGGGAGATCACTGCGCCGCCCGAGTATCCGACGGAGCACGCGCAGCGCGGCGGACACATCCCCGGGGCCAGGAACATCCCCTGGGCGCAGGCCGTGAACGAGGACGGGACGCTCAAGTCCGCGGACGAGCTCAAGGCGATCTACGAGCCCAAGGGCGTGACGCCGGACCACAAGGTGATCACGTACTGCCGGATCGGCGAGCGGTCGTCCCACACGTGGTTCGTGCTCAAGTACCTCCTCGGCTACCCGGACGTCCGGAACTACGACGGCTCGTGGACGGAGTGGGGGAACCTCGTGCGGACGCCGATCGAAAAGCCGTAATAGCCTTGAATCAGAACCGATAGACGTCTCCTCGACGTCCGAAGCGGGTGAACCGAATCTCGTCCTCAGTCCAATCAAAGATCCCGCGGTACGATCCGACCCTCAAACGCCAGGCTCCCTTCATTCCGCGCAACGGTTTGACATCCAAGCTGGGGCGCGGTCTGGGGTCCGCTTCCAGGGCGTCGAACGCGGCTGCGAACCTTTCCTGGACGTCCCCGGGAAGCCTGGCCAGCTCGCGCTCAGCCGATCGGCTGATGAGAATCCGGACCAAAGGCTCACAGCCTCAATCTCTTGCGCACGTCCTTCCAATCCGAGAACGTCTCTTCTTTCAGTCTGCGCAAGTGCTCGCGGATGAATCCCTCCGGCGGTCGATCGTCCATCAAATCGTTAAGGACGTCGTCGTATGTGGCGCCTCCGACCTTGTACGAGCGCAAACGGGCGAGGGTCTCGGGTTTCACGGGAATCGTAGTGGTGGCCATGACCATCAAAGTCATCGATTCAATGATACTAATAGTCTCTGCCTAGATGAGGGAATCCGCATCCGCACTCTGCAGACACGTGCCGTGCGGACACACGCTATCCCCGCGTGTCGACGAGCGATCGTCGCACACACGGCTCGTGCTGAAGTGCCTCCTGGCCCGCCCGGACGTCCGGAAGTACAACGGCCCATCGGGCGTGGCACCTACTCAGGCATGGCGTCCTCGAGCCCCGACGGAACCGCCGTGTAGCCCATCCGCTTCAGGAATGTGGCCCGGTCCGGAAGATCGTAGTCACGCTCCAGCACGGCCACGAGGCTGCCCTTCGCGTCCGTGGCCTCGATCCGCGCCCGCGCGGCCGTTTCCCCGGAGGGTATGAGGCGCCCCGTGAGGAGGAGCGTCTCTCCCGTCGCCACCCACCGCTTCGCGTCGAGGGCGCTCGTGCGCACCGGGAGCCCCACGCGGCCCAGGAGCCCAAACAGCGTCCAGTTCGCCGTCTCCAGCATGGCCAGGTAGAGGATGCCCGAATGGAGGCGCCCCGGCCAGCCCTGAAACCGCCCGGAGGCGGCGAGGGTGGTCGCCACGGCGTCCCCCTCCCTGCGGAACGTAAGGCGCAGCCCGGTGGGGTGCTCCGGACCGCAGCCGACGCACGGGTTGCGGGGATCGTTCTCAAGCGCGACGGGGGCTGGCGCGGAGGTCATGCCAACGAAAGCCTTGCCCGCAAGAAGAGGTTTTGGGCACGCCCCCCGTGACACAAGTCGGCCCGCCCCCGAATCCGGAGAACCCATGCCTTTCTATTGGTGCTCGAGAGCGATTACGCGTTTGCGGTAGGTGCCCGCCTCGACGGTGGGCATGGAGGTGGGCATCTGTCGGAGCTTTCGACCCAAGTCCTCGTCGTACCACTCGAAGTTCGTGAAGATGTCCTCGTAGAGATCGAGGTGGGCCGTCTCGACGCCCGGAATGTCCCGCACCCAGCGGAGCGCCTCCCTGGCCGCTTGCAGGCTGGGAACCGCCAACTCGTAGGAGGTGGGGAGGAACTCGCCAGGGTTGTAGGGCAAGTAGTGGGAGATGTGCCAGATGTAGCTCTCGAGGTCCGCAGTGACCGCCTCGTCGACTTCCTGTTTCCGCTCGTTCGGATACAGGACGAAAATCCAGGCAATCACGCTACCTCCGGTTCCCTTCAGGTTGAGCGACGGCCAAGCGAACGCGACACCCTCGCTGGTCAAGCGGCGCAGTTTCCTTTTGACCGTGGGGCTGGACAACCCGACCTCCTTGGCCAGCGACGCGCAGGACTTCCGTGGGCTCCTCCGAAGAGCTCGGATCAGATCCCAGTCTCTCGCCGACAAGACAACGGTGCAGTCGGGAAAGCGATACCTCGCGGCGAAGAGACCCGTCGCGGCCGAGATCCGACGAATCAGCTCGATTTGCCTCGGCAGGGAACATGCGTCCTCATACTCTAGGACCAACGCAATCCGGCCATAGAAGCGAGTGATGATGACCACGCCCGGCACGAGCTTGAGTTCCTCGACCGCGTCGTCCATGGAGGAGTCGGAGCCGAGGTCCAGGATTAGCACGAGCTGACCTCCGCCCCAGATACGGGGGTTCAAGGCGAGGCGCCAGTCCGCGAGGAATCCTGTGTCATGGAGCTTCCTCACGCGGTACCTCACGGTGTCCTCGTCCACGGTCACTGCCTTTGCGATGGCCGCGTAGGATTCGCGAAAATCTGGGTTGAGGGGGGACAACGCGTGCCCCTGCAAGAGGAGCCTCAGGATTCGGACGTCGAGACTGTCCATTCCCCCGCATCCCTGCCGTGTCACCGGATAGCATTCTTCCCGAAAGACCTTCCGGAAATAGGGTAAATGCATCGGGAAACCTCTCTTCTCCCGAAACGGATGCGGGGAATCCCGAAGCCTGGGTTTCGGATATCGTTCTGAGGAGACGACGAGGGCTCACGGCCCGCGTCGCAGGAGAAGGTGATGCGTACGAGAAGGATGGTGGCGCTGGTGGTCGTGATGGCGATCGCAACCCTGTTCATGTTGGCGCCTACGAGGGCGGTTCCCTCGGACCCACACGGGACACTCCGGTCCGACCTGACGATTCAATGGCTCGCCCCGCCAACACCTCAGTACTGGTGGGGAGGATTGAAAGGGGACATCACGGGAATGGTAAAGTTCCTGGGGAATCCCGATGAGAGCGGCCCGAACAGCAAGGGCGTCGCGGGGCACTTCCACGAGATCTTCTGGATCTGCGTCGGGGAGCCCGTCACCACCTACGGATGCCAAGATCCGGAACAAGGGCCATACATCACGGGCGTCGATGAGGGGGCGTACATCTGGGATTCGCCCACCGGGCACTGGCACTTCAAGGCCAATGGATGGGTCACGGGTGCGTCGACTGAGTATGCGTACCTGATTGGCTACAAGTACGCCGAAAACGGGTGGACGGGGGACCCCATGGATCCGCTCGCAACGTACGGGTGGGCTCGGGCGTTCTTCGCTCCGGCATGATCGACGCGGCGCGCAAGTCCCGCGCACCGAAGAGGACGGAGGAGCCCCGCTCGACGATTGAGCGGCTCCTCTGTGTCGGGATGTGCGAGTAGGAGTCGAGTTAGGAGGCGTTCGTTCCAAGGTAGACGGTTCAAAACCCGCGCAGCGGGAGGAGGTGATACTTTGAAGAAGATACTGACGGGAATCATCATCGCGTGCATGCTCGGGCTCTTGGTCACGTCGGCTCCTGCGGTCTCGGCCGGGGACGACACCGGAGTTCTAGTATCCCACGTCGACATGGCCTACAGTCCCGACTGGGGCTACTGGCGCGGGACGGTCACCGGACCGCTCCACGGGACCATCGGGTTCTGGGAGCAGCCTGCGCTCATCGTGGGCAACACGGACTACTTCGCCGAGAGGTTCGTGATCACGACGTCGAAGGGCGTCCTCAAAGGAACGGACCAAGGAGTCTACAACTTGACGACCGGCGACTTCTGGGCCCACGGGATGGTCACGGAGGCCACGGGACATTGGGCGTTCGCCGTTGGATACACCTTGTTTGAATGGGGCACGACGACCACACCGTTCGTCTTCCCGATGATCGCAACGGACATGCCTCTCGTCCTGACTCCGAACCAGCCCACCCCAGCTCACGACCGAGAAGTGGCGGTGACCTACGGGAACATGGCCTTCGGCGAGTGGGGCTACTGGCGCGGAACCGTGTCCGGAGACATGCGGGGGACCCAAGAAATCCATGAGCTCGGAGGGACGGTAATCGGGGACAGGTTGTACTTCCTTGAGGTGGCCACGATCACGACGAACAAGGGAGTCGCCCAGTTCGTAGACCGGGGCGTCTACAACCTCACGACGGGGACGTTCTTCGCCCAGGGCCAGGTCATGCAAGCCTCAGGTGGCTGGAAGTTCCTGCTCGGGTACACGTCGCTCGGATGGGGTACGACCTCGAATCCGAACGTCCTGCCCATCACGACCGTTGCCCCCACAATCCTCGTGGAAGGCTGATTCGCAAGGCCGCCCGACCGGGCGGCTTTTCCTCTTTTCGTGGGCAGCGATGAGCACAGCCTGCCCTCAATCGACGGAACGTGTGGTGGAGTGGAAAGGACACGGAACAGCCCCGCGGTACGTCTGCTGGCTCCGGGTCGTATGCGGTGGGCTCACCTGGTGAGCGCCCCCCGGAATCGTGGCCCATGCTGTCATCGGCAGAAAGGAAAAGGGGAGGCCACCGGAGAGGACTCCCGACTCGGTTCGCCTAGAAGCCGCTGCCCGATCCGGTGACGATGTCCTCCTGGTGGATGGGTGTCGGCACAAACTCGAACCCGTAGAACCAGGTCACGCTCTGCACGTTGTTCGAGTCCGTCCACACCGCGTGGAACGTGCCGTCCGATCCGACCGCCAGGTCCGTGTAGTCCCCGAAGAACCCGCCGCCGAAGCCGTACCGGGTGTTGATCGGGGCCGTGTTCGCCGTGACCACGGCGCCGCTGGTCAGGTTCGTGACCACGTAGTCCAGCCGGCCGTTGTGGACGTACGGTCCGAGGACGTCGCACGTGATGCGGCCCACCGGGGGCGCCGGACCGCTCGCGCAGGTCTGCCAGGGCGACACGAGGTCGTCCGCGTAGGCGGAGACGTACACCTGGCCGGCGGGGCCCGCGGCCACCGCGGGGAACACCATGTCGATCCGTCCGGGGTGGGCGGGCGCGCTCAGGACCGAGCCGTCCGGGTTCGTGACCGGGTAGCCGAACGTGGTCCGCGTCCCACTGTCTAGCGCGGGGAACGCGGGGGCCGGCGCGCTCCACGTCATTCCGCCGTCCGTGGACATGCTCACGATGACCGTCGCGTGGCAGGCCGCGCGGACGGCTCCCGTGCCCACGAGGAAGTAGGCGCAGCCAGGGACACCGGCGTACGTCGAGCCGTCGTTCGGGACCTCGGACGCCCAGGCCGCCACGAGCGTGCCGTCCGTCGAGATGTCCGCGGCCGGGAAGCTGTTCACCCGGAAGACCGTGTTCGCGGGGCCGGGGTTGCCGGCCTCCGTGGAGATGGCCACGGGCTTGCTCCATGTCAGGCCGCCGTCGGAGGAGGAGACGACCCAGATGCTGTTCAGCGCGGCGAGTCGGGTGGACCCTTCCCAGAAGACGTACACGGTGCCGTCCGGCCCGACCACGATATGGGATCCCTGGTCGTAGAGCACGTTGCCCACGATGAGCTGGGGCGAGCTGAACGTGGCCCCTCCGTCGGAGGAGTGCACGAAGGCGATGGGGCTCTGCTTGTACACGCCGTTCACCGGGTTGAACACGAACCGGGTCCAGCTCACGTACACGTGATCCTGGAACGGGCTGCCGACGTGGGAGTCCACGCCGATCCACGGCTTGTCGTTCAGGATGGAGCGCGACGTGAGCGGGTTGATGAACGTGGGCTGGCTCCAGGAGAGCGCGCCGCTGCCGTCGAACGTCCCGACGTTCACGGCAACCGTGTTGGGCGGGGCCGTGCGATCAAAGCCGAGGCCGGCGTAGTACACGACGCCCTGGCTGTTGAACGCCAGGGACGGGTCTCCGCCCGCGTCGTAGATGCCGCCGGTCAGGCGCTCCACGCCGGGAATCTCCGTGCCCAGGTGGGACGGGTCCGTGGGCGTGCAGCACCACGTGGCGCCGCCGTCGTTCGAGTAGTACGTACCCGAGTAGCCGTCACCCAGGGCGCTGCACGGGGTCGAACCGACCTTGCAGCTCCACGTCCGCGAGACGTAGTCGTTCATCCCGACCACGACGCGCTGCGGGTTGCTCGGGTCCACGGCCACCGCGGGCTCGTTCTGCGGCGCAGCGGCGGTGTCCTGGTTCACGGTCACCGCGGGCGGGGCCACGGACGTCCCGTCCAGGGGACTCGAGAGCACGAAGTGGGGCGTGATGGGCTGGGCCGGACCCGGTGGCGGTGCCGCCAGACCCGCGTCCGCCTCTTGCTGCAGGTACGCGGAGGCCCGGATGGAGAGCCCCTGCGTGGCGTCAATGGACGCCATCTTGCCCGCCAACGTGTTGATGTTGAACGTGGGCTGGGACGATGCAGTCGGAGATGCCGCCGCCGAGGACAATCCGGCCAAGACGAGCAGCAACGCTAGCCCGAGCAAAACCACTGGGGTGTAGTATCTCACTGCCTTCCCCCTGCTTCCCGCCCGTGGATGGCGGCTCGGACGCTTAATCCTATGGACATTCTCCGAGATCATGCCATCGGAGGGACCACGCGCATGCCGCGAGATCGACGCAACGAAGTTTCGGCCGACCTCACGGAGGTAACTTCATGGGCGAGAAGGCCGCTCCGGCCGCCGTGGAACCGTTGCGTGTCACGGCCCGAGACATCGAGGCCGCCCGCGACGCGATCCGGGAGGTCGCCTATCGGACGCCCACGACGCGGTTGGCGACCCCGGAAGGCGGTGAGGTCTTCCTGAAGCTCGAGAACCTCCAGCGACTCGGGGCGTTCAAAATCCGCGGCGCCTGGAACCGCATGTCTCGCATGACCGAGGGCGAACGGCGCCGCGGTGTTGCCACCATCAGCTCAGGAAACCACGGGCTGGCGGTCGCGTGGTCCGCGAAGAGACTCGGGCTCCCCTGCACGGTCTACGTCCCCGAGGGAGCCCCAGGACCCAAGGTCGAGGCCATCCGGGCGCAGGGGGCGGGTCTCCGGGTGATGGCGCGGGAGGATCTCGTGCGAGCCCACACGGAGGAACTCTGGAAGTCCTGGCCACAGACGTTCGTCCAACCCTTTGCGCACACTCACATCATCGCGGGCCAGGGAACCATCGGTTGGGAAATCGCGGAGGACCTGCAGGACGTCCGCACGGTCCTCGTCCCGGTCGGCGGTGGCGGCCTCTCCTCGGGCATTGCGATTGCCGTGAAGGCCCGCGTCCCGAAGGCCACGGTGTTCGGCGTCCAAGCGGAGGGCGCTGCCTCCCTTCCCCGGGTCTTTGAGACCAAGAAACCCTACCGCGTCGAGCAGCCGAGCACCATCGCGGACGGCATCCGGATCGGCATCATCCTCCCGGAGATGGCGGACCTCCTGCTGCGGTATCTCGACGGATGCTACGTGGTCTCCGACGACGAGATCCGGAAGGCCATGCATCGCCTCGCGCTCGAAGCGAAGGTCGTGGCGGAGCCCGCGGGTGCCGCGGCGTTCGCGGCGTGGGGGCGATATCGCGATCGACTCGAACCGCCCGTGGTCGCGGTGGTCTCCGGAGGCAACGTGGACCCCGCGCTCCTGGGGGCGGTCCTCCGAGAGGATATGTAGGCCGCGACCCTTTTCGCCGCCGGGGACGTTCGTGAACGTGCTCGTTGCTGCCTACTCGGTGATCGTCGGCCTCTTCATGATAGGATTCTGGGGCGTTCTGGTCGCCCGCAAGCAGGCCGAGCTGGATCAACGGCCTTGGGACATGCGGCTGCACATAGCCGCCGAGCTCGCCACGGCGATCCTCCTCGTCCTCACCGGCGTGGGCGCGGTTCTCGAGTCCACCGGCCTCGCGGGGTTGGCACCGATCGCGCTCGGGATGCTCCTGTACACGACCGTCAACAGCCCCGGATTCTACGTTGGAAAGCGGAACTGGCCTATGGTCGCGATGTTCGCGGTCTTGACGGGCTTGACGCTGATCGCCATTGTGGGACTTCTCTTCCTCACCCCATGAAAGCTGTCCCTCCTGCTGGTCCTCCGGGAGAAACCTTCATCTCTGCAGCGCGACCTGACCGGGCTGAGGGATGAACTTGACCGCGCCGGCACCGCCGACCCGCACCCAGGCCTTGGACCACATGACGCGGGCGCTGGAGGCCGCGAAGCGAGCGAGAGATGGCGGGGCGAACGTCTCGAATGCGCGGGTCGCCCTCAAGGACGCACGGTCCGCCTTCGAGCGCGGGGATTATGCCCGTGCGCTGGAGCGGGCGGACTTCCTTCTGGCCCAACTCGGCCCCGGTGACATCTCCGCGCCGCCCGTCCCAGCCGTGGGGTCACCGCTGATATCCGCCATGACGGACCACGGGACCGCGGCGGTTCGGCTTGCGGAGGCGACGGAAGCGGTGAGGACGGCGAAGGCGCGTGGATTCAACATACAAGTCGCGAAGGTTGCGCTCAAACAGGCGAAACGCGCCTTCAAGGCGAAGGACTACGCCGCGGCGGTCCAACTCGCGAGCCAGGCCATCGAGCTCAGCGGCTCGACGGGACGGGACCGGCGGTAGCGCGGATCCGCACGGCGCTCAGGCCGACTTCACCAACGTCGCGACGATGGCGTTGAGGCGACGCGACGTGTCGTGGGGCAGCGGCTCGGGCGTGTGATTCTTGATAATCCACTCCGTCTTCTCGCGCGCCTCCTCCATCGGATCCTTCTGGCCCTTCGCGACCCAAGCATCGTATGGGCTAGAATCCCAGAGCATGGGAACGTGCATCCGGCGCACGCGCTCGAGCGTGTGCCGCTGCGCGAGGTAACTGCCGCCGATCCCGATCTTCTCGATGAGGCTGACCGCGAGCTCTTCCTTGTCGACCTTGAACCCTTGGTAGACCTTGATGATCATCGCAGCGATCTCGTGGTCCAGGAGAATCTGCTCGTACGACAGGAGCGTGGATCCGGCGGGCTCTCCCAGGCCGTTCACCACCTCGCCGCCGTAGTTCGCGCACACGACCGCGGACAGCATGTGTTCGAGGGACGCCTGCACGCCGGGACTCTTGGCGGTGGATCCAAACCCGCCCACGGAGTCCGGGAGGCGGAGGAACTTGGCCATCTCGATGGAGCCGATGGCCAGGAGGTCACTCTCTGGGGACGAGCCCATGTACGCGCCCGTCTTGGGGTCCATCCCGCTCAGAACAGACCCGTAGATTGCAGGAGCGCCGGGCTCGTGGGCCTCGAGCATGCAGACGACCGCAAGCGTCTCCGCGTGGTTCACGACGAGGTCGCCCGCGATCGACGCAGGACCACTGACCCCGGTCTGCGCCATCCCCGTGATGTGCACGGGCACGTGGTTCTCAGCCCAGACCAGCGCCGCGTCCGACGCGTTCCCGTCGACGGAGAGCGGGGAGATCGTGCAGAGCATCGCGGAGAGGAGATGGCGCTTCCGCAGTTCCTCCAAGGAGCCGAGGACCTCTGAGGCCATGGCCACCTGGGCCCGCGCCTCCGCGGCGTTCGTCGTAGACTCGGAGAGGATGTGCTTCTGCGTGTTCTCCAGGCCGACCTTCACGCCGGTAGCCACGTGGACCTTCTCGGGCACGTCGTGGGCGACGACCATAGGCTCATAGATGCTCAGATAGGGCAGGTAGTCGCCGATGACGGCGGTCCGCCGGATGTCCTCAAGCAGGGATTCCCGGCGGCTGTTCGTCTCGGCCTCCCAGACGTGCACGCCGCAGCCGTCCATGGTCGTGTAGAAGTGGTCCCCCGTCATGGGCAGGTCGAACTCCTTCGTGCGGCCCGCGAGCGTGAGCTCCCGCGGCGCCTTGCTGACGAGCTCGCGGACGACGTCGGGCGGGAAGCGGACGTCGGGGCTGCCCTCCTCCACGATCGCACCGACGGCCCTGAGGTCCTTGCGCGCCGCGCGACTGTGCATCCGCACACCCGTGGTTTCCATGACCTCGAGGGCCCCCTCGTGAATCGCCTTTCGCTCCTTATCCGATAGCAGGTCGAACGGCTTGCGGATTCGGAACCGCTCCGAGAACGCCGACATCTCCCTCACTCCTAGCGGCCGGGGGACCGCACCTCGCGCGTGATTCCGCGGGTCCTCGTCCCGGCGACGCCGTTGGCGGCCATCCGGCGGAGGCGGCTTGAGGCTGACGTAAGGACTAAATGGGCCACCCGGGGGAGGCACCCGGCGTGCACAGGGTTCATGACCCCCGTGGGATTCCTGGAAGGCAGCCCCGGGTGGGACGCTGCCCCGCACCCTCACGGAGTTCTCGCACAAGGCCCTCGTCGATGCGATCGAGCAGAACTGCATCGACTTCTTCGTGGGGTGGGGACGTGGGCCGGGGTGCGAGGTCCACGAGGACCGCGGAATTACCTGGTTCGCTACGGGCCTGCCCGATCCGTTGTTCAACGGCGTGATGACCGCCCAACTCGCCGCGGAGGAGGTGGCACGGAGAATCGACGAGTTGCTCGCCGAGTTCCGGAACCGCGGCCTGCCATTGGAGTGGACCGTGGGTTCGTCCACGGTCCCTCCGGAGCTAGGAAGGCATCTTCAGGCCAAGGGATTGACGCACGTCCTCGTGGTGCCAGGCATGGCGATGGACCTTGCCCAGCTGCCCGAGGAGCCACTGCCGCGGAATCTGACCATCGACCGGGTGGAGAGCCGCGGAGACCTCGAGGCCTTCATCTGCATCTTCGCGACGACCTTCCAGATTGACGAGGCTCTCGTGCCGCGGCTCATGGACATCAGGATGGGCATGCCTCCGGATCGCCGAGAGAATTCCGTTGCCTTCCTCGGTCGACTCGACGGCCAGGCCGTGGCGTCCTCGGAGCTGTTCACCTCCGCCGGCGTGGCGGGCCTCTACTCCGTGGGGACACTCCCTGCCGTCCGCGGGCTTGGCCTCGGGAGAGCGATGACCGCGGCGGCGCTGCGCGAGGGGCGGGACCGCGGCTATCGAATCGGGGCACTCCAGGGGACGGAGCTGGGTGTGCCCGTCTACCGCCGCCTCGGGTTCCGCGAATACGGTCGATTCGAAATCT
>DASQGG010000199.1 GCA_035632695.1 Thermoplasmata archaeon | reverse complement strand
AGCCCGAGGGCCATCACACCCACGAGGGCGACCGTGCCGCGACCCAGGTGGAGGATCTCCAGCATGGTCATGGGCGGCTCGTCCTTCGGGGTCACGGGGAACTTCCGCCGCGGATCCACGAGGTACATGACCATCGCGCGGATCTCGTGCGGGAGCATGATCGCGCCGATCGCCTTGCTCAGGGTGCGCGCGCGGTAGTAGCGCCAGAAGCCCACCCCGACCTGCAGGAGCTTGGCGACCGTGAACACGGACGTGATCAGGGACATCACAATGATGAACCGGAACAGGCTGATGGACCAGATGTACGCGAACGGCGCCACGAGCAGGTTCTGGCCGAAGGCGAAGAACGCGCCCAGGGTCGAGACCCGGCCGAAGACCGCGGCGACCATGGCGAACATGATCGCGACGTAGGCGACGTGGTTCATCGGGGTCGTGTACAGGAAGATCTTCTTCCACCACGGGAGCCGCGCGGGCGGCACGAAGGACCAGAACTCCATGGACCCACGGGTCCACTTGGTCTGGCGCTTCACGAAGCCGCGGACGTTCTCCGGCATGGCCTCCCACGTGTGGAGGGGGACGAAGACGGAGCCGTGCCCCGCGGAGGCGAGCTTGACCGCGGTGGCGAAGTCCTCGGACACGTAGTCCTCCACGAACCCGCCGACCTCGAGGACCGGCCGCGTCCGGAGCATGACGTTGTGGCCGTAGCAGAAGACCGCGCCGACGTACCCGCTGACCCGGCGCTCCCACTCGTCCTGGCCCAGGAGGGTCGTCGCGGCGAGGGCGCGGGGGAACGGGCGGTCCGTGTTCCAGATGTTGATCAGTCCCTGGAAGATCGCGAGGTCCGCGTTGTCGGGATGCTCCGCGTACTTGAGGGCTTCCGCGACCCAATCGGGCGGAAGGACCGAGTCCGCGTCGAGGAGCACGAAGTAGTCGTACGCGGCGCCGTGCGCCGCCAGCCAGCCGTTGATGGCGCCCGCCTTGAACCCCTTGCGCTCGCTCCGGCGCAGGACGCGGAAGCCCCGCTCTCGGGCCAGGTCGTCCACGAGGGCGCGCTTGTAGGGGTCCGAGGAGTCGTCGAGCATGTACACGTCGACGGGGTACGTCTGCCGGATCGCCTGCACGCACTCCGGCACGACGTCGTTCATCGTCGTGTAGAGAAGGGCGACCTTGGGCTGCCGGGCGATCGCGTCGAGCCGCGGCAGCGGGTAGGGCTTGACGAAGAGGGACACGACCCGCTTCGAGAACACGATAGCGAAGCTGAACAGGAAGAAGATCATGAGGCCAAACTGGGTGACGCTGATCCACGACCCGAAGTTCACCGTGGTGGTCGCAAAGATCAGGACCGTGCCCAGCCAGATGCCGAACACGAGGAGGAAGAAGCGGTTCGCGAACCGTCGCTGGGCGATGTGCCGGCCTTCTACGCTCACTCCCGGAGGCTCCTTGCGCAGTCGATTCGCATCTCCTTCACTTAAGGGTCATTGGACGGTCGCCGAAGCGATAACTGCTGAGGCGATGGAATCCGGGAACTCGCCAATCCGGGTTTCCCAGGTGCGCCCACGCGGGTAGTGGGTCACCCTCCCTACGCAACTCAAACGATCCGCTTGCGGAACACGAGGATCGCAATTCCCAGGAGGACGACGATCCAGACGACCATGGCCACGGGGCCTGTCCAGTCGGGGATGCTCCCACCACCCGTCGTCCCGAAAAGGCCGACCAGGGAGGGTGGAATGAACGTAGTCACGGTGAGGGCGTAGAGCTGGTTCGGGTTGAAGAGGTCCGACACAGTCGCCAGGTTGTAGTAGCCCGGCGTGGCGGTCTCGATGCGGAACGCGGTCTGGACCGCCAGGATGACCAAGCTCCAGAGGAAGCTGAACACAAGCCACACGCCGATCGCCGCGAGAATCGTGGTGCCGGCGGAGCGGGCCAAGGTGGAGAAGATCTGCATGATCAGGACGTAAATCGCAATTAACCCGAGTGTCCCGATCACGAACGCAGTCGCAAAGATCGCGTCGGGCCACTTGCCCTCGACGGCGGCGATTCCGATGATGGATCCAATCAGCACGCCGAGCAACGGCAGTGCGACGGAGAGGAACGATCCCAGGAACTTCCCGATCGCGATTCCGCTTCGGGTGGCGGGACGCGCCAAGAGGATCTCCAGGCTGCCCTGAAGGCGTTCCTTGGCGACTGCGTCGTACGACATGGCGATCGCGATAATCGGATAGAAGATGCTCATCAGGGAGACGCCCAGGAACAGGAGGAGGGCGTCGGGTCCCCGGAAGAGCGGGAGGATCGCGAACGGAGACGTGCGGATGATCAGCGGCACCGTGTAGACCTCTCCGCGCTCGGACACGGTCACGGCCCAGTTCCCGTCGGCGAATCGTGCGTGGAAGAACCCGTTCGCGTCCGTGACGCCCGCGGAGGTGCCGTTAATGGAGACGCTCGCGCTGGCCGCGGGTGTGCCGTTCCTCCAGGTCGCATGAAGGCTCACGTCCCGGGAAGCGCCATCCCCGAGCAGGTCGAACTGCTTGAGCTGGACGGTCCAGTTAGAGGTCGGCGGCGACTCAACCTGGGCAGCCGTGGTCTCGTTCACGACCCCGACCGCGATACGTGCCGGCCAGAGACCCTTCGCCAGACCTGGGAAGACGGCCCAACCCGTCGCATTCGTCGTGGCTCGAGCGTGCTCGACGAACGGGGGGTTCGAGATGCCTAGCGGAAAGGGGTTTCCCAGGAGAACGATTTCGCCGGCATGAGGGTTCCCTAGGTAGTCGCTCACCCACACCGCGGCGCCTCCGGTCGAGTTGTTCCCGGTGTAGTACGGTGCGGCCCAGAGCACGTACTCCGACGAGAGGGAAGGGGCCTGGGACGTGAGCCCGCTGATCCCGAGCGCGGCGCCCAGGACAAGGAGGAGCGCGAGGCCGCACATAATCCACACCTTGATCCCGTGCGCGTTCGCACGGAGGTCGCGGCTCGCGACGATCAGCGAGCCGCGGAACAGATCCCTCAGGCCCCCGGTCACGAGGATCCACCCCTCGTGAGCGCGAGGAACGCGTCCTCCAAGGTGACCTCGGCGAGCTTCACGCCCATCACGGGCACGCCCAGGCCCACGAGGAACGCGTTCACCGCGGCGCGTGCGTCCTTGTCCATGGTCACGATGAGGCCCCAATCCGTTCGCTGTACGTCCTTCACGTGGCTGATCTCCAGGAGGCCGCGAAGCGCCGAGTCCGGGACGGTCGGCGCCTCCACGAGGCAGCGCACGCCACCGCCGCCGATCCGGGACTCCAGCCCCGCCGTCGTGTTGACGGCGACGATCCGACCGCGGTTGATCACGCCGACGTGGGTGCAGGTCTGGGCGACCTCGGAGAGGATGTGGGAGCTCAGGAGGATCGTCTTGCCCTGCCGGTTCAGCTCCTTCATCAGGTTCCGGAAGAAGATGATCCCGTACGGGTCGAGGCCGCCCGCGGGCTCGTCCAGGATCAGGACGGGCGGGTCGTGGAGGAGCGCCTGGGCCAGGCCGAGGCGCTTGAGCATGCCGTGGCTGTACGCGCGCACCTTCTTCGTGCGCTCGTCGCCCAGGCCCACGAGGTCCAGGAGCTCCCGGCCGCGCGTCCTCCGCTCCTCCCGGGCCATGCGGTAGAACTGGCCCCAGTAGTCCAGGTGCTGCTCCGCGGTCATCGTCGGATAGTAGCCGGGGTTCTCGGGCATATACCCGATCGCGACCTTGACCGCGAGGGGTTCCGTCCGGATGTCGTGGCCCTCCACGGTCGCGGTGCCCTCCGTGGGCTCAAGGATCGTGGCCAGGATCCGAATCGTGGTCGTCTTGCCCGCGCCGTTCGGGCCCAGGAAGCCGAACACGCTCTCGTCGGGGACCGTGAACGTGACGCCGTCCAAGGCCTTGGCGCCGTCCCCGCGCGCGCGGGCATACACCTTGGTGAGCCCCTGGACGTCGATCATGGCCGCGGGCCACGCAAGAGGGCCTTGTGCCATAAAGGTCGCGCCACGATTTCCGCGCTCCGGAAGGACGAGTCCACGGCCACCTCGTCCGGGGGGCGGCGCCCACTTCCCGAAGGTCCGAAGGGCGAGTTTTCATTCGTCCGAAAAAATATGTCAAGTTCGATAATTGTCCAACAAAGGGTAAAGACCACCGAGGGGGTCGGCAAGTTCAGCACGTTATCACAGAGCTTATTAAGGGGTACTTTTATGGGCAACAAGTTGAGGGGTGCTACCGTCACGCCGCAGAACGAGGCACGAGGCTACGAACCGGGCCATTCTGCTCGGCGAACGCTAGAGCTACCCAGGCCCCGGAATCGAGCCCGGTCGACCGCAGAAGGCGTATCATGAGGATCGCGCAGGTTGCCCCGTTTCTGCCCGAGCGGCCCGGAGGCTCGGTCGTCTACTCGTCGAACCTGGCGCTGGAACTCGAGAAGCGGGGACACGAGGTCGACTTCTTCGCCCCTAACTTCCCGCCGAACGGCCACCGGAAGTACCTGGGGAACCACATCCCGATCCACACGAGCCGCTGCTACGGGCTCATGTTCGGAGTCAACCCGCTCACGTTCCTGACCCGAGAGCTCGCGAAGACCCCGGTGGACGTCCTCCACGCCCATTCCTACGTATACATGACGTCGAACCAGGCGGCCCTCGTGTCGCGGGTCACCGGGCGTCCCTTCGTCCTCCATATCCATGGCGCCACGTACGGCCGGCCGTCCGAGATGGACCGGAAGACCTCGGCCGCCCTGTACGTCAAGGAGAAGATCTACGACCGGACGCTGGGCCGCTGGACCATCGACAGCGCGGACGCGATCGCCGCGGTGTCCCAGTTCGACCTCCAGCAGTGCCGCGAGGTGTTCGACGTGGACGAGTCCAAGCTGCATCTCATCCCGAACGCGGTCGACCCGCAGGAGTTCTCGCCCGCCACGGGCGACGCGCCCGACCCGCCCGTGGTCACCTACATCGGTCGCCTCGAACCCTGGAAGGGGGCGGGCTCCTTCCTCGAAATCGCTCGCCTCGTGCGGAGGGACCTGCCGGAGACCGTGTTCCAGATTGCCGGCGACGGGTCCCTGCGGCGGGAGATGGAGGCGGCCGCCGCGGACCTCGACGGCAGCGTGCGATTCCTGGGCGAGGTGGACCACAGCCGCATCGCAGACATCCTCCGGGCGAGCTCCGTCCTGGTCCTCCCGTCGTTCATCGAGGGCCTTCCGACCGTGTGCCTGGAGGCGCTGGCCTGCGGCGTGCCCGTGGTCGCGTCCGAGACCGGAGGGACGTCCGAGGTCGTCCTCGAGGGCCGGACCGGATATCTGTGCCCCGCGGAGCGGCCTGCGGCGTTCGCCGAGCGAGTCCTCGCGATCCTTCACGACCCCGGGCTGCGGCAGCGCATGGGCCGTGCGGGTCGTGCCCTGGTCGAACAGGGCCACTCGTGGGGCCGCGTCGCGGAACTCACCGAGCGACTGTACGAGCAACTGGTCTAGGACGACCGCGGCCGCTCGCGAGAGCCCGGACTCCCATTCAGGGTATCCGTCTTCATGAGCCCCTCGAGTGTGGGAATGAATCCGATGACCGAGGCGTGTCCCGAGGGAACCCGACCGGTGGGACGCGCCGGGCACACTTTGAATACGGGGGTTCCGCTTCCCGTGCGGCGCCGCGGACCCCGGTCCCGCCTCCCGGGTGTGGGCTCATGCGATTCCTCGTGATCTGCTCGACCCTCGACATGAGCGAGCCGTTCGGGGCGACGCCGTTCGTCTGGCAGTTCCTGAAGGGCCTTCACGACGCGGGCTCCGAGCTCACCGTGGTCCCCTACTACGGCCCGGCCGTGACCACGCCCTGGTGGCATTCAGAACCGAATCCCATCGAGCGGTCCGCGAAGGCCTTCCGGTTCTACATGAAGGCCGCGAGCCGAACGGGCTCGGGGAAGGCCGGCGGATCCTGGGTGCGGGACAGCCTTGCGCCCCGACTCGGCAGCCGGTGGGTCCTGTTCAGCTGGGAACGGCTTCTGCGGCACCTCGAGCGGCAACCTGGGTTCGACGCGTGCCTGGCCATCGGCGTGCCCTTGAACCAGGCGGAGCCGCTCCTCCTCTCGATCCGGACCCGGTTGGAGATCCCGGTGATCTCCTACGACCTCGATGCGCCCACCTCCCTGCCCCGCTACGGGGGCTTCTCGTTCAGCCCGTACCTCCACGCGCACCCGGAGAAGATGGACGCCGTGGTCATCCCTTCCGAGGGATCGGTCGCCGACCTCGAGGCGATGGGGGCCCGCGTCCACGTGCTGCACTTCGGGGTGGACCCCGAGTTGTACACGCCTCTGGCCACGGCCAAGGACATCGACGTGTTCTTCTTCGGCCTCGGGACGGGCGGGGGGGAGCACTACCTGCAGATGTTCATGGCCGAGCCCGCACGACAGCGGAGAGGTCGCTTCCTCATCTCGGGGGGCGGACCGAACGCGGCCGTCCCCGGGGTCGAGATCATCCCCGGCATCCGCTTCCACGAGATGCGGGCATACATCTGTCGCAGCAAGATCAACCTCAACATCCCGCGAAGCCTGCAGGCCGAGGTCTATGGCACCTCCACGTCTCGTCCCTTCGAGTTGGCGGCGCTCGGCGCGTGCATCCTCTCCCGTCCGTACGCCGGGCTCGAGCTGTGGTATCAGCCCGGCAAGGAGCTTCTCGTGGTTAACACGCCTGAAGAAGTGATGGAGGCCTACGACTGGCTGCTTGGAGACGAAGCGGCGCGCACCAGATTGGGAGAGAGCGCTCGACAGCGGACTCTCAAGGATCACACGATGAAGTCTCGAGCCGCGGTCATGGTCGGAATCGCCCAGAAGGCCATCGATCGATTCCAGCCGGCGTAGCGTCGTCACAGGCCGCCTCCGGAGCCAGGCGCCCAAGGGTTCGCGTTCCACGGAAACGCTTATCAAGGTCGTGCCGTCTGCGCGAAGGCTGAATCTGATCGAGGGAACCGGTTCCACATGGACGGCAGCCTCCTGCGCCGTGGCAGACGTCGACGCAGAGTCAATTGCCTACGGGGAACGGCTGCCTCGACACGCGGACCCGGGGCCCACACCCGCGTAGGTCTAAGGGCCGCTCCGCGGGGAGGCGGATCGGATGCCCCTTGACCTGCCGAGCGCCGCGGCGAGCATGGGGCTGTACGCCGGCACTGCATTCCTGACCGGCTGGTTCCTCCTTCAGTGCGTCCTCAAGCCGAGTGGAAACTCTCGCCCGTCCATTCTCATTACGCTCTGTCTGGCGACCGGAATCGCGGTCAACGCGTTGGTCTCCCTCTTGGCTGGACTGTTCTGGATCTCGGCGTTGGTGCCGCTCGCGTTCTCGGGGACGCTCGGACTGCTCGCCGCGCTCATCACGTGGATGCACGCGCGCGGCTCGGGAATCCACGCCTACCTCCGGACCCTTCGGGGCGACATCCCCGGGCTCCTCGTCCTCGTTCTCTCCTTCGCCTACTTCGTCCTCGTCGCGGGGCTCATGGAGTGGCCGCCTCCGGGAGATGTGGCGACGGCGCACGGCCCCATGGTCACCCTGTTCCTGGCCGCCGGGAGGATCCCGCTCACGGAGCAGGGCTACGTCATCTTGTATCCTCCCGGCCTGCAAGCCCTTGCGGCCTCCATTGGGCCCGTCGTCCTCAGATACGGGGGAGAGATGGTCTTCTCCCTGGGCGCCGTGCTTGCCGCGCTCCTCGCCCCGCTCGCGTACGCGATCATGTACCGCTGCACGAGCGATTGGCGCTGGGCCGTCGTGGCGGCCGTTGTCCCGTTGATCCCGCACCCCTCGGGCAACCTCGAGGAGTGGACGGTGGGTTACTTCTTCAACGGGCCGTACCCGAACCTTTTCGGCTACGTTATCGTGCTGACGCTCGTCGGGATCTTGATGATCGAGCAGCGGCCTTCGACGTGGTTGGGCAACTGGAGGCGGCTGACCGTCGCGGCGCTCGTGACCCTGGCGTGCGTGTTCGTGTACCCGGGCTTCGCGATTCTCTCGATCCCCCTCGTGGGCATCTGGGTCCTCCTGGAACGGGCGGCGCTCCGCGCCGAGCTCGGGACCCTGGTCCGTGCGAGGAGGGCCATGGCCATCCTGGTCGGCGTTGCGGTGGGCGTGGGCATCGCGGTCGTCGGGTATCTCGTGCTCCTCACGAGCGTGGGCCAGAACCCGTCCGTCATACTAGACTACCTGCTCGGCAGATTCGTCGCCGGATATGGAGGGGCGCCCGCCGCACCGACCCCCTACATGGAGCACGCGACCTTCTTCGTCGACCATGTGAGCGGCTGGATCTCGCTCTTTGCGATGGTCGCGGTGGCGTTCCGCATCCGTCGACGGACCTGGGACCTCCTCGATCTCTTCTACCTGATCTTCGGCCTCGCGCTGCTCGTCTCCCTGACGGGACCCGGCTTCGCCTTGACGTGGCCCATCTTGCCCTCCCGGTCCGGCCCCCTCTTCGTCCTCCTCGGCTGGCCCGTCCTCCTGCGCGCCATCGCAGGAAGGATCACGGCGGCGACCGCGGCGCGCGGCACTGGTACCCAGGCTCGCGGATTGGCGAGCGGCCCCGCCCGTGGTGCCACCCTCCCGGTGCTCGTGCTGGCTCTCGTGATCCTCACACCCGTCGTCGCGCACCCGGTGCTCGGGAGCGCCCTGGTGAATCCCGTCGGCAACTACGGTTGGTTCTCCGATGATCCGTCCTTCCCGCAGGATTTCCAGACCCTGGAGTGGATCGTGGCCCATGCGGACCACAACGCGCTCATGGCCAACGACGGCTCCTACCTGAGTCGATATCTCCCCTCGCTGACGCTCCAGAACATGTCGAACTCCGTCTGGGACGAGGCACGCTTCCCGCAGCGAGCACGGGACCTCACGGAGATTTGGAACGAGCCCAGGAACGTCACCTATCTGGTCGAGATGCTCCGGATGCATCAGGTGAAGTACCTCTTCGCGACGTCGGAGACGGGCTTCGTGGTCCCGTTCGAGAACTCCACGTACGCCGCCAAGCTGTATCCGCCCCGCCTGCTCGACACGATCTTCGACCACTACAGTTTCCTGACGGTCGACTACGCCACCGGATGGAACCGGGTCTACGAGGTGCGCTCCACGCCCACGATCGCGACCGTGGCCGTCCTCGCGAACGCGACCTCCGGCGACTTCTGGAACCTCCGCAGCGCGGCGGGATCGGGCTCCATCGGACTCCCGAGGCTCGAGCCCAACGGGACGATCAACGTGACCGCAGGGGCATTCGCCGGCTGGACGGCCACTCACTCCTTCGTCCCGGCCCAGAACTGGACGAACGCGCTCTACCTGTCCGCCGAGATCCGAACCGCGACGAGCCTGGGCCTCACGATCTACCTCACGGATGGCGCCGGGCGGACAATCTGGTGGAACGTGATCACGCTCGCGGGACGCCCGACCATGGTCGATCTCCCGCTCCGCAATCCGGACGGCGGACGGGGTGCGATGGACCTCGGGTCGGTGAGCACCCTCGCGATCGGCAACGGCACGTTCGGCGTCGCGCCGGATCCCGGAGACGGAATCGCGGTTGGCGGACTCGCGCTGAGTGGCTAGGGGCGAGGGTACCGTGCTGACCGTGGTCGTCAACAACTTCCGCGAGACGGAGCGGGTCGTCCGCTGCCTGAGGTCCGTTAAGGCGTCACGCGGTGTCGAAACCGAAATCATCGTCGTGGACTGCCAGACGCCCGGGCTTCGGGAACGCATCACGCCGGAGTTCCCTGATGTGCGGCTCATCTCCCTGGATTCCGATCCGGGCCCCAGCGCGCAACGGAAGCTCGGATACGACGCCGCTGGGACCGACTCGGAGGTCGTCGTCTTCCTCGACAACGATTGCACGGTGGATCCGACGTGCTTGGCGACCCTGGCCAGGATCTTCGTCGACGAGCCCAAAATGGGTCTGGTCCAGCCCGTCATCCTTTCGTCGAGCGAAGCGTCCGTCGAGGGTTCGGGAGGCTATCTGGATCCTCTCTTCTTCGCGACCCGCCAAAGATTGCCTACAGGGGGCGCGAACGCGGCGTCGTCCCCGGTTCTCGTGTCCTACTCGGACTCCGCGGTCTGCGCAATCCGACGAGGCGTCCTCAACGCATACCCGGCGGAACTGACGAGCTTTGACCCGGATTACTTCCTCTTCTTCGAGGACGTCGATCTGAGTATCCGAATGTGGCTCGCAGGATACCTGGTCGCCGTGGCCCCCGGGGCGATCGCCTACAATGAGTGGCGGGTGACCCGCGGACATGCCACGCTCTCGCCGGAGCGAGTCCGGCTCAACGAGCGGAACCGCCTGAAGACCCTGCTCCGCGTGTACTCGCGCGCCAATCTGGTGAAGTATCTTCCCTTGGCCTTGGTGTTTGATGTGAGCAAGGCGCTCGCGGTGCTCCGGAGCCACCCCAAGCATGCGCGGGCCAGCCTGGGCGCCATCTTCGACGTCGTCCTGCAAGCGCATGACATCGCCCAGCGGAGGCGGATCATCCAACGAACTCGACGCCTCCCGGACGCCGCCTTCCTCTCGCACTTTGTGCCGCTCAGCGTGGAGACCCTGCTGACGAACTACCGATTCCACTACGCACGCCCGGGGACGTGAGCCTTGCGCAATGCTAGGCTCGCTCCAGCAGGACCCGGGCGTCAGGCAGCCGCTCTCCCAGATGGGTGGCCCGATACCATTCGATCGTCTTCTCGAGGCCCTCACGAAGGGAGAACTTAGGCTCCCATCCGAGGACCTCGCGGGCCATGGAGATGTCCAAGGCGCGGCTCACGACGCCCGTGGGCTTCGTCAGGTCGAACGTGAACGCCTTGGGATGCCATCCGACCAGTTCGAAGATGGTCTCGGCGACCTCGAGGATCGTGTACCGCCTCCCCGTGCCGATGTTCACGCCCCGCCCGTCCGTGATGCGCTCGGCGGCCCGGAGGGTCCCCGACACGATGTCCGCGACGTAAGTCAGGTCACGGTCCTGGCGTCCGTTCCCCCAGATCTCGTAGGGGTCCATGCGGGCCAGGGCCTTGTAGATGAGCGCGATCACCGCATGGGTCTCGTTCTCGCGCGGGCCGTACGCGGTCACGAAGCGGACGCTGCAGCCCTTCAGACCGTACTGCTTGATGAACGCGAGGAGCTGCACCTCCCCCATGGTCTTGGCCCAGCCGTACTCGAGATCGGAGCTCAGCGGCTGGAGCAGGTCGCGAGGATCCAGATCGGATTCGCGCAGCTTGTACTCCGAGTGTTCCTCGCTTTGCAGGGAGGGCGGGTAGACACAGGCGGAACTTGCGGACACGACCCGACCCACGTCCGCCTTCCTCGCAGCCTCGAACACGTGATGGTCGATCGCGAAGTTCGAGCAGACATCCGCGGGGTGCGTGTCGATGTACCCGCGGCCCCCGTGGACGGCGGCCAGGTGGAACACGGCCTCGGCACCGTCGAACGCGGAGGCGGCCTCCTCGAGCCGACAGTACTCGAGGTCGAGCTTCACGAACTTGACGTGGTTTCGCACGGCAGCCAGGTTCTCCAGCCGTCCGCTGCTCAGGTCATCGACGACGACCACACGGGCGCCCCGCTCGAGAAGCGCCTCGGCGAGATGGCTCCCGATGAAGCTGGCACCGCCCGTAACCACGACGCGCGCACCCGCCCAGTCGGTCGCGGGCGCGTGAGCCTCCGGGTGCGCGCTCTTCCGCTTCGTGGGGACGCTCTTGGGCATGCTCTAGCCTCGGCCGAGTTCGAATCGCCGCGCGATGCGCGTGGGGCGCACGGTCGTGGTCGCGGTCACGCAACAAACGAGAGATCGAGCGGACAAGCGATCACGCCACCGGCGGCGCAGTATTCCACACCAAACATAAGGGTTTCCTCGGGATTCATCGGACGTCCTATGGAACCCGCGAACCGTTCCGGTCGATCCGCGATGACGTTCTCACTCTTGCGATTGAGAACGGAGGCTGGGCGTGGGTTTAACCTGGGATATCACGTTACCCCGCGCGGAGTTGAGGGGTTTGGGGTCTCCGTCCCACAAGGGACTCGCGCTGTGGTTGAGTTTGGTGTTGATCGGATCGTTCGGGCTCGTACCCGTGAGCGCCGTCGTCGCCGCGCTTCCCGCGGCCAATCTGGCGGTGCCCACGTCGACGCTGTCCGCCGCGGCCCGCGGGCTGCAGCTCGTGGACAGCGTGGGCATGCGTAGTCTGCGTCTCTCCACGGCCCAGAACGTCGAGGTGATCCTGGGCCTCCAGGGGCGATCCCTCGGGGAGGAACAGGACTACCGGGCGCAGAACGGGCTCCCGCCTCTGGACGCCGCGGCCCAGCAGGCCTACGTGGCCTCGCTCGCCCAGGCCCAGGCGCCCGTGGTCGCTGCCTTGAAGGCAGCCGGAGCCACGGTCCGTTACCAGTACCACTTCGTGTACAACGGCATCGACGTGGTCGGGGGCCGGGCTGCTCTCGCGCAGGTCATCCCGCAGCTGCCCGGCGTGCAGCGGGTCGACCTGGCCCAGCAGGAGAACCTGAACCTCGACGCCAGCGTCCCGTTCATCTTCGACGGCGCGACGTATGAGCAGCTGGGCGGCAACGGGTCGGGCGTCACGATCGCCCTGATCGACACGGGCATCGACTACACGCACGCCACGTTCGGCGGACCCGGCACCCTCGCCGCCTACCAGGCCATTGACCCGACCAAGATCGACCCGAGCTACTTCCCGACGAAGAAGGTCATTGGCGGCTACGACCTCGTGGGCGAGAACTACGACGCCCGGGGCGCGACGGCCCCCGGCGGCACGTGCAGTGCGACTCCGGTCCCCGACCCGAACCCGCTCGACGTCAACGGCCACGGCACGCACACCGCGAGCACCGCGGCGGGCATGGAGGTCCGCAATCCCGAGACGAATGCCCTCCTGACGCCCCATGGCGTAGCGCCGGGCGCGCTCCTGTACGAGTACAAGGTCTTCAGCGGCTGCGCCGCGGACGGCACCGCGAGCACGTCGAACGCGAACGTGATCGCGGCGATCGAGATGGCGGTCGACCCCGATGGCGACGGAAACACGGCAGACCACGCCATGGTGATCAGCATGTCCCTCGGCAGCGACTTCGGCCGGGACACCACGCCGGACGCCGTCGCGTCGAACGCGGCCGTGGACCTGGGCGCGATCGTCGTGGCCTCCGCGGGGAACGCAGGCAACATCCCGTACATCACGGGCAGCCCGGCCACGGGCTCCAAGGTGATCAGCGTCGCGGCGGGCAATGACCCGAAGATCCACATCCAGTATCTCGGAGTCACGGGCACCTCGGGAGGCGCCGCGGACGGCAACAAGGTGGCCGTCGAAGCGGCCATCACGCCGCCTCTCGCGACGATCGGAAAGACGGTCGGCCTCACTGCGTACGGCGGTCTCGGTTGCTCCGCGTACACCCCAGGCGAGTTCGCCGGCATGATCCCCCTGATCGAGCGGGGGATATGCACGTTCCATGAGAAGATCCTGGACGCCCAGAATGCGGGCGCAATCGGCGTCGTGGTGTTCGACAACCGCGTGGAGGCCCCCATCGTCATGGGCGGCGATTCCACGGGGCTCACGATCCCCGCGGTCTTCATCGGCCAGGCGGACGGACTCGCGATCAACGCGGCCCTCACGGCCTCGACGACGTTCACCCTGGACCCGACGAACATCCTGCCCATCCCCAACCAGCTGGCCGCGTTCACATCGGCGGGGCCGCGGTTCGGGGACTCCGCCTTCAAGCCCGACCTCACCGCGCCCGGCGTGGAGATCCTCTCCGCGCAGGTCGCCACGGGAACGGGCTCCACGCCGGTCTCGGGCACGTCCTTCTCCGCGCCCCACATCGCCGGGGCCTCGGCGATCCTCCGGGAAATCCACCCGGACTGGAGCGTCGAGGAGATCAAGGATGTCCTGATGAACACGGCGACGGACGCGTCGCCGGACGGCACGCCGTACCCGGTCGCGCTCATGGGAGCCGGCCGGGTCCGGGTCGATGTCGCTGCGATGGCTCAGTCCATCGCCATGCCGGGCGGCCTGTCCTTCGGAGTCAAGCAGGACAACTCGGGCGGATGGAACACGTACACGCAGTGGCTCACGGTCGAGAACAAGGGCGACCACACGGCGCGCTTCTCGCTGAGCGCCGCGTTCCGGGATCCGAGCGAGAATGACGGGAGCATCCGGTTCTCCTTCCCGAACTCGGTGACCGTGCCCGCGCACCACTCCAAGATGGTGCCCTTCATGGTCAAGGTGAACTTCGCCCGAAGCAGCCTCTCGGATGGCATCCTGAACGAGATCGACGGGTTCCTCACCCTGACCCAGAAGGGAGGCGGCGACGTCCTTCGCGTGCCGTTCCTGATCATCCCGATCCCGCGGGCGGATGTGGAAACAGAGGGCTCGGGGCGCCTAAAGGTCGGGAGCTCCCTGCAGTTCGAGAACGATGGGCTGCGCGCGAGCGGGATCGATGTGTACCAGTTCGGCGTGCAGGTCCCGCGGCAGAACCTGCTGCCCGGAGAGCCGAGCGACTGGATGAACATCCGGTACACGGGCGCGCGGGCGTACGACGTGACGGGCCTGGGCCGCGTCCTCGAGTTCGGGGTCTCCATGTACGGCCTGCGCAGCTCCTCGAGCGGCATGCAGACGGACATCCTGATCTCCGTGAACGGCGACACGACGCCTGACTACGACGTGATCGTCGCAGACCTGGGCGCCTTGACGACGGGTACGGTGAACGGCGTCATGGTGACCGCGGTGGTCTCCCTGTCGACCGGGAACGCGTTCCTCGAGTTCCTCGTGGACAGCGAGAACAACGTGGCCTGGGAGACCGCACCCGTCCTCGTAGGCGACATCAACGCCCTCGGCGGTCCGACGATCGACACCACGAACCAGACGATCTCGTACTTCGTGGTGACCACGGACCTTCAGACGGGCTTCCAGGACGTCTCGGGAAGCGCGACGTTCAACGTGATCCACCCGACGTTCGACGTGGACGTGAACTCGTTCGTCCTGAACGCGGGCGCCGAGGCCACGATCCACGTGGTCGCGAGCGGGAAGAGCGGTGGATTCCTCGTGCTCCTGGAGAACAACATCGCCGGGCGGGCCCAGAGCCAGGTCATCCTGGTGAGGCACTAGTCGGGAGGCAGGTAAGACAAGAACAAACCCGAACCGAATCGGCGGAGGGCGGACTCGCGACGTGCGGTCCCGCCCTCCGCGCCATCTATTTTCCACGCCGAGGATGGTGGGGTGCCCCAACCATAGGGCTTTTCGATGAGTTGTGATGCGGACACGCGAGTCCAATCGCGGTGGCGGCCTCCGGTGGCGCTGCCGCACTCCCGCCCCTATCCGTGGAGATAGCCCACCCAGAACGCGTACATCGTGAGGCCGAACCACAGTACCGCGAAGCCAACGAGGACCACGCCGACCGCAATCCAAGCGGGGAGTCCGCCTTCCGGAGCCTCATTCCACAGGGAGAACCGGTCCGGTACCCGCAGGACCTCCCGCTCGATCCGCCGGACCTTCATGCCCCAGCGATCTGCCCGTGCGGTCGCGCGGATCGCGACGACGATCCAGCCGACGATCATCGCCAGGTTGAGGACGCCCAGGACGAGGAACGTGTTCACGTCCTCGTTCACGCTGAGCACCTCAAACGCGAGGATCGCGCTGATCAGCCCGAGGACGGCGCCCGACTCCGTGAGGCTTGCCTCCTGATGCCGTCGCCAGGCGTTCAGCTCCGTCGCCTGCTCCCGCGGGTCCCACGGCGTGGTCTCCATAACCGCCTCGGAGGGCGAATGCGCTCGAGACCACTTGAATCCAAAGGGTCGGCAGGTCTCGGCAAGGGCCGTGACCTGGGCTACGGGTTCAAGGTCTTCCGCCCATTTCCCGGGCGGGCTGATGGCGGTAGCGGAGCAGCGCAGGACAGAGGGCGTCCGTCCTCTTCACCCGATGATGCGTTGGCTCCTGTACGCGGCGAGCGGTCTCGTGGCCCTCGCCGGGTTCCAGTTCTTCGTGCTCACCGAGCAGACTGCGACCACGTTCGCGTGGACCGTGCAATCCTTCCTAACCGCGGCCTCTCTCGGCGCGGCATACTGGTCCGCGGTCCCCGTGGAGTTCCTGGCCGCGCGCGAACGCACATGGGCGAACGCACGGATCGCGGTCCCCGGGGTCTGGACGTTCACGACGCTCACCTTGATCCTCACCGCGGTCCACGCCAGTCTCTTTCACTTCACGAGCGCGGATGCCGTGCCTCGCGCCGCGGCGTACCTCTGGCTCGGCATCTACGCGGGCGTGCCCGTCGCGATGCTCGTCGCCCTGTTCCTGCAAACGCGGAAGCGAGGCCGCGATCCCCCCGGCCAGGATCGTCTTCCATCCGCGCTGCGCTTCGCGTTGTTGATCGAGGGTACGGGAACCCTCGTGGTCGGCCTCGCTCTGTTCGTGATCCCGGACGCGATGCGCCCTCTATGGCCGTGGTCGCTCACGACGCTCACGGCGCGAGCCATCGGCGCGTGGCTCGTGGGCATCGCCGTACTCCAGCTCCAAGCATTCCGGGAGAACGAGTTCAGCAGGATCCGCCCGATGGGGGCGGGGATCGCCGTCTTCGGCGTCCTCGAACTCATCGCCCTCGCTCGCTATCCGAGCGAGATGGCGTGGAGCACTCCCGGGGCTTGGCTCTACCTGATCTTCCTGGCGAGTCTCCTCTCCGTCGGCGTGGTCGTGTGCCTGGGCGCCGAACGTTTCAAATCCCCGTCGCGCCCCTAGCCCCCGCGCTATGATTCCCGTACCCCGCGGCCCTGGGGATCTCCCGGTGCCGCCCGAGGAGCCGCGACCCGCGGTCCGACGCGGGGAGCCGGTTCCGCTGGTGGTCCAGGCCCTTGAGGAGATCGAGACACTGAAGCGGACCCTGAGCGAGCTCGTCAAGCGGCTCGAAGGAGTCGAACATCGCGTGGCAGCGCTCGAAGCCCCGAAGGCGTAGGCGGCCCCTCCGGCCGGATCCGACCCACCCGCTCGAATCGGGCGCTCCGAGCGGCCCCTCACGAGTCGCCGATCACGAGTTTCCTCGGCCTGGGGGCCGCGACGGCCTCCTTGCCCGCGGGCGTGATCGTGAAGTGCGAGGTCACCGGGATCGACTTCGTGTCGACGAACGTGGCGGCCGTGTACTCCACGGGCGTGATGAGCCCCAGCTCGACGAGGGTGTCGAGCTCCGCCATGACCACCTTGGGGTCCAGGGTCTTGAACGCCTCGATGATCTCCCCTTTGGACCGTCCCGTGATGTCCTTGTGGGCGATCGCCGCCAGGATGCGGTACCGGAGCGACTCCCGGGACGCGGCGCGTTCCTGGCCGGCCAGGATGCCTTCCACGGAGCGCAGGATGATCTCGTTGAACGTCTCCTCGACGCCCTGCCCGGTGAGGGCGCTCGTCATCTTCGTGGTCACGCCCGGGAGCTGCGCCATGACGGACCGCATGTCCGAGGCACCCACGGCCACGGAATCCCGAAGGTCGACCTTGTTGCACGCGATCACCGCAGGCACCTCCCCGGCTACGGAGGACACAGCCTGGATCCAGTCCACGAGCGAGCGCAGGGTGTCCGGGCGACTCAGGTCGCACACCGCGAGCGTGCCGTGGGCGCCGTAGAAGATCGCGTCGCGGAAGTTGTCCCGCAGGGCGTGCTCACCCATGAAGTCGAACAGGTCCGCGCGGACCTTGGCGACCTCGTCCGGGCTCATCGTGATGTCCACCTCGATAGGGTGCATGTGGGCGCCGAGCGTTCCCTTCTCGTCCGCCATGTATTGGTCCGCGGCGAAGCGCCGGAGGAGGCTCGTCTTCCCCACGCCCCGGTCGCCAACCAGGCAGATCTTGACCCGCATGCGGCGAATGCGCATCGTAACCGGCGGCGACATCCGCCTTCTAAACGTTAGCCTTCCGATTATCACGGCTTGGAACGTCGGCGTGGGACCGCTTCGGGATGCCCCGCCGGTGCCCGGGCGATCACGATGGAGGAGGTCACAGGTCCTCGGCGGAAGGACCCGGCGCATCGGATCGGTCGCGCCGCCTGGGGGCGCCAGCCGCCGCCGTGCGCCGCATCTCCTCGCGGAACTGCTCCAGGCACGTGATCGCATCGTGCCATTCGGCCCGCTGGAGGTGCCCGTGGGCTTCCCTCAAGAGCCGAACGGGCTCGGTCAGGTCGTGTCCGCGCACCTTGAACTCCAGGAGGGTGTCCCGGGCCGCGCGTAGCTCCTCCTGGAGCCGGAGGAGGGGCGCCTCCTCGAAGCGGCGGAGCGAGCCCTCGACGAGTCCCATCGCCCCGGGCAGGGTCGCGAGCCCGGTGTTCCGATCCGCGGTGGGCGCAACCGGTGGGCTGAAGGAGAGGCTCCGAGGGACCGCCTCCGTCGCGGGGACGTCCCCGGGCGGAGACAGGGCGGGGCGACGGCCTTCCGGCAAGGTCTCCGCGCCGGCCCAGAACTCGACCTCGTCGACCGTCCCCGTGAACGGGTGCGCCTCGACCAAGCCGTCCTTCGCCTTCTCCAGGAGACGGACCGCGCGGCTGTACTCCCCCTTCCGGGACGCGGCATTCGCGCGCCCGATGAGTCGCCGCGGTCCGTCGATCCCGAGATCGGCCCGCTTGGCGTCCGCGACGAGGCTCTTGACCTCCCGCGCGAGCGGCGCGAGCTCGCGATGCGCGTAGAGCCGGTTGGAGACGCGCACCCTGAGGGCGATGACGAGGACGACGAGCGGGAACGCGACGGCGCAGAAAATCGCGGCCTGGGTCGGGAACGTCCAGAGGACCGTCTCGTTCAGGTTGACCATGGCGAGGACGTCATCGAGGAGGCTGCCGGTCCCCTGGAGGTGCCCGCCGACGGAGTTCTGGAGCACGAGGAACCCATTGCCCGCAAGGACGAGGAGCGCGTACAAGGCGCCCGTGCTGGGGGCGCTCCAGAGCTTCCCGCGGAACCGCGCCCGGAGGACGAACGCGCCCAGGAACAAGGTGGTCGACAGGGCGACGAGGAGCATCTTGTTGTGGACCGTGGGGGACGCCCAGAGCTCGGAGGCGGGCCAGACGTTCAGCCCCGTATAGCTCGTCGCGAACGACGTGAACACCCCGGCGGCGAGGGCGAAGAAGGACGTGGGCTCGGCGAGGGAGGCGATCTTCCGCGCCCAGCGGTCGAGGGTCCAGTTCCGCCCCGCGAGGCGCCGCAGCCACAGGTCGGCGACGAGCTTGGCCGCCACGCCCAGGCCCGCGAGCATCAGGAAGCCCGTGGCCAGCTCAACGGTCACCTGGTGGAGTACGCGGGGGTCGATCATTCACCGAGGCTCCCGCCGCAGGCGCAAGGATGTGTAGTAGAAGATCGCGACGACCGCGCTGGCCGCCATGGACACGCTCGCGGCCAGGGTCCAGACCCAGGCGCTCTGGTCCGCGGGGGTGAAGCCCTGGGACGACGGCGCGGCAACGGCGAGCGTGTACGTCTGCGCGCTCGAGCCCGCCGGTCCCGTCGCGGTGATCGAGTACGTGACCTGGGCCCCGTCCGGCTGGGCGGGCAACCAGGCTTCGTAGTCCCAGCCACCGCCCTGGGCGCGGGACAGGTTCGTCATCGGGACCGTCGCGGGCTTCGCCAGGGAGCCGTTGTTCCACAGGACGATGGCCGACGTCGCGTTCACGAGCACGGCATCGATCTCGATCTGTCGGCCCGGGGCCGCCGAGGAAGGCGGCGTGTGGATGATGTGGACGGAGCCGGAACTCGCGGCGGCTGAGAGCGAAGGGACGAGGGCCGCGGCCACGAGGATCGCAAGGACTGCCAGGAAGGGGGCGCGGTTCATCGGCCTTCCTCACGGTTCGAGTCCGCGTCGTCCCGGCTCCGGGTCGGCTGCCCGCGTCGACGGAGCTCGCGCCGTACGAGCGCCGCAAGGAGAATCAAGACCAGCGCCATCCCTGCGGGGAGCGCGGCCCAGCGAAGGTTCTGCAGGTCGAAGAGCGACGCCGCACCCGCGACGCCGCCGGCGGGCGCGGACGAAGGCGAAGGATGGCCCCAGATGTCCACGGCGACCACCTCGTAGTAGTACGTGCCGCCCGGCGTCAGGCCCACGTCCACATACGTCGTGTTGCGCAGCGGGTTCGCGTTGAGCTGGACGAACGGTCCCGCCGAGGCGCCGGACCGGAGGAGGATGTACCCGGCGACGAATGCGTCGGAGCTCGCAGTCCATGTGACTTGGAGCGAGCCCTCGCCCGCGTCCGTGACGGTCGGGGCCGCGACGGCCGGCATCCGATCCACGAGAACGTGGACGGTCGCGTTCCGCGCGCCGCCCGTCGTGAAGGACGCCATCGCGCGGATCGTGTAGAAGCCTTCCGGGGAGGACGTGGTGTCCCACCCCAGAGAGTAGGGTGGCTCGGTCACGGAGCCCAGCAGCGTCCCGTTCACGAACACGTCGACGGAGTCGACGCCGCCGGGGTCCGTCGCGCTTACGTTGATCGTCACGAGCCCCGTGACCACGGAGCGGTTCGCCGGAGCTGTGATCGCGAGGGCGCGGGCCGTGTGGTCCACCCGGACGGAGATCGTGCTCGTCCCGAGGTTGCTCGCGGGATCGTACGCCTTCGCGGTGAGCGTGTGCGCGCCGTTCGCGTAGCCCGTCGTGTCCCACGTGGCCGTGTAGGGAGCGCTCGTCGCGGTGCCGAGCAGGGTCGTGTCGGCGTAGAAGTCCACGTGGGCGATGCCCGCGCTCGACGACGCAGTCGCGGCGACGACCACGACCCCGTTGACGACGGCGTTGCTCGTGGGCGACGTGATCGAGACGCTCGGCGGCGTCGGGGTCCCACCGCCGCCCGCGGACGCGAGGCGCATCACGTTCACGTTCGTGATCGAGCCGTGGTTGATGTTCCCGCCATTCGCGCCCGCGCTGCTCGTCTCCGTGGTCACGAAGAAGTGGTAGGAGGTCGTCCCGTCGGGCAGGAGGGCGAGGCCGCCGGCGTTCAGGGGCCGCTTCCATTCCGCGGTGACGTTGTAGGGGGCCGCGGTCCCGCCGACTCCCATGAAGCCGTAGTCAGCGTCCGTCGCATTCTGCGTCGGCGGGCGCCCGAAGCCCGTGGTCTCGACGACCGCGGGCGGGTACGTCGGGGTGGGCGTGTAGGACCCCCCGTCCCAGAGGCCGAAGAAGGCGCCCTCCCAGGTGCCGCTGCTGTGGTGCGACGTGCCCGAGGGGGAGATCTGCATCCCGAGCCAGAAGTGCGTCCCGGTCGCGCTCTGCCACGGGATGTCGACGTGACCGTCAATTCGGAAGTACACGGACGAGTTGTCGTGCTTCGCGTACAGCTGGGCCGACCCGTACGGCGCGGAGGCGCCGTTCTCCAGGGGGATCGTCCAGTTGCTCGCGTCCGACCAGGCGCCGGTCGCGGGGTTCCCGTCCAGGTCCGCGTTGCTCACGGGGACCGGAGAGAAGGGGATCGTGACTGTGATCGGGGCCGCCGGAGCCGAGGCGACCACGAGGAAGAGGGAGAGGAAGCCCAGGGCGAGGACCAGGGCCACGAGTCGCCTCCGTCGCCCCTTGGTTGGCCTCGCTTCCCCTTGCATGAGCCGTCCTACGACCTCTCGTCGGCCGGGGTCGCCGCGCGGCGACGTTCGCCCGGAGTTATAAGCGTCATTGGACATCCGTCGACAAGAGGACGGGCGGCACCGCGTACCCGGGGGCATAGGCTTTGCCGCCAGATTATCAACCGTGAATGCCGGCGCGGCTCGACGCAACCTCCTCGTGTTCGCATCAGGGCGCGGACTCCGGCGATCCCGCGGCGGCCTGCGCGGAACCCGCGCGGCGCGGCCACTCGCCGATCGCCCGGGCGATCAGGAGCATTGAGACGTTGAGTCCCGCCACGGACGCCATGGAGGGATAGAAGCCCGCGAAGAGCGCAGAGGCGCACCCAAGGAGGAGCAGCTCCCAGGCAACTGCGTTCCCGCGGCGCCCGAGGAGCAGCAGGGCGGAGGCGAAACACGCGAACACGGCACTGACCACGCCGAGCGAGACGACGGCGGGGGCGAAGAGGGCGAGGTTGGACCCCCAGGTGATCAACGCCGAAAGGACATAGCCCGTGAGCGGCCGGTCCGAGACCCCGTCCATGATTAGAGGGACGAGGACGAACGGCAGGAACGCGTACCACCGGGCCCGCAGCTCCGCCCCGGAGCGATCCAGGACGACGTTCAGGAAGACGGCGATGACGAGGAATTCCAGGATGACCGTGGGGAGGTTCACGAAGAACCAGTTGGCCCGCATCCATCCGCCGGACCCAATCACGGGGTCGAGCCCCTCGAGGGCGGCGACCCGCACCGCGAAGACGACGGGGAGGGCCACGAGGACGACCGCGTGGACAACCCGCGTCCACCGCTGCATCGCCTCCCGCCTCGCCTTCGGGAACGGGTACGCCAGCCACGACCCCGCGGCGACGGCCGCGATCGCGAGAACCAGGAACGTGAGTGTGGTGAGCGGGACCAGGACCTCGAGGACCGCGAGCAGCCAGGTGACCAGGGCCGCGCCGGTGAGGGCGAGGACCGCGAGGGTCGTGCGAATCGGGACAGCGGTGGGCCTCCATCCGAGGACGATGAAGAACACCGGAATCAGGACGAACGCCAGGAGGACCTCGTACGCCTCGAGGACGCCGCCGACCGTGACCAGCGTGGGCGGGCTTAGGTTGACGCCGATGAGGGCGGTGCTGGCGGAGAAGCGCACGAAGAGCAGGAGGGTGACGGCCCACGCGACCCATCGGGCGTGCCGGGCTCTCCTCGGGTCTTCGGCGGCAACCATTTCGGTCCGCCCGAAGGGAAAGGACCTATAGAAACCCCGCCCCGATCCGGGCTCTCGGAGAAATCGCAGGTGAGAGGTCGTTCCCGGAGCGTTCCCCCGCAAACCCAAGCCGCGGGGGCGCGAGTCCCCGCGAGATCCGTGTGAAGGGTTCTTGCGATCGTGTGGCGGGAGGTCACGTTCGTTTCATCCGCGGTCCGCGCTCACCGGTGGCCCAGAGGAAATCCACAGTCCGGCGGTCGGGATCCACGGCCCGGTAGCGCCCCCGAGCGCGCACGACCAGGCCCAGTTCCTCGAGGCAGGCCAGGTGGTAGGCGGCCAACTGGCGGCTCACGCCGAGCGACGCCGCCACGTTGCTCGGGCTGGCCTCCCGCTGCTGCCGGACCGCGGACCACACTCGCATCCGGAGGTCTCGGTACTTCCAGTACTGCTTGAACGTGTCGTTGAGCGGCGACGTGGAGCCCCGGGCGATGGCGAAGTACCGGAGCTTTCCGCCCATGCGTTCGGAGCGGACCAGGCCCTTCTTGACGAGGACGGAGAGGTGGTGTCGCGTCGACCCCATGGAGATCTGCAGGGTGCGGCCGATGGATCGGAAGTGGTCGCCGGGGAGCATCGCCAGGTACGCGAGGATTCGCTGTCGCGTCGGGTGGTCGACGATCGACAGGTCCGAATGCGCGTTCACCTGGGCCACCGCCCGGGGATACCCTCGGGCGGCGAGCACGCCGTTTCCTTCTTTCCCGAGCCCACGGAACCCCTCGACCCAATAGGCGAGGACGGAGTAATTGTCACGTGTATTTGAAGGAATCCCCCAGACCATCTTTGGGACGTAATGGCCGGGGACCGCCGTGCCCCGAGCCCGACGGCCACGTCACGGGCGCGACGCAACCGTGTGCGCTTTCGGTCTCCGCCTCTCGCGACCGTCGGGGAGCCTAGCCTGGAGCGCTCGCGACACGGCGGACAAGCGTTCCGGGGACACGGACGTGGGCGCCGCGATCACCAGCAGATGCTCGTCTCGCGTGCGGACCGCGAGGAACCGCTGGTCTCCTGCCTCCACGATGGCGGAATCGGGCCGGCGGCCCCGAAGCTCCTCCATGAGCGTGTCAATCGAGGCCATCAGGGTCGCGGACATGACCCCCAGCACCTCATGCCGCACCTCGTTGCGAGTCCAGCTCCCCAGGACTTCGCCCGCGGTCGTCAACAGGAATGCCGCGTCGAGCTGCCCGGCGGCGTGGAGGTCGCCCACTAACGATTCCAAATCGAACCGGCTTCCCCCCACTCGATCCGCGACGATAGCCCCGTCCTCGAGCACCCGAATAAGCGACCCTCCTTAAGTTCGCCGCGTCGCACGGGTAGGCTACGGGTCGTACCTGCCCCTACGACACCGATCGGGCAGTTGATCGGACGAGGTGCGGGATGGGATGGCCATAGGTGCGTTCTCGTTCCCTTTCCCCGGTTTCGGCCCCGGATAACTACCGAGGTTGAGAGAGGCACGCACGGTTTCATATCGGTCAGCGGCATCCTTGCTTCTCGCCGTGCGGCGCATCCTGTCGGTCGGAATCGTCCTGTTCGTGGCGGTCGCCTTCACGCTCGCCGTCCTCTCGGAAGGGAAAGGATGGCTCTTCCTGGGCTCCATGGTCGCGGCGGCGAGCATGATGATCGTGGTCGTGTTCCTCCTGGCCTTTTCCACGGGTCACGAGCCGCGTCCGTACGGGCGCTCCGACACCTTCCTGGGGTTCGAGGAGGCGGGTCGCCAAGCGATCCGGAGCGGCTTCCTGGATGCTTCCGTGAGGAGCGACCCGCTGGGAATGACCCGGGAACATCCCGAGGATGAACGGTCTCGGATCTCCGCACGAGCCTTTGTGAGGACGCTCGTGCCATCCCCCGAGGTCCCGCGGGCGCTGACGGCAGCGTCCGCCCGACGCGAATTCCTCGCGGCGCTCAAGCGGGAAGGGACGGGTCTCGTCCGACTGGCCAAGGTGACGGGCGTCGACGTGGCGCCCTACCAAGCGTTCCTGGCCGACGCGCGGAAGGCGGCCCTGCGGGGCGACGCGGGCGCAACCCTCCGTTCCCTCCAGCTGGCGAACGAGCTGCTGCGCGCGTCCATCGAGAAGTTCCTGGTCAAGCGCCGCGCCACGGGCCAGGGGATCGACGAGTTCACCAACTTCTGACATCCCATTCCGGCCCGAGCCGACAGGCAGCCGAACCGCGCGGAACACAGCAAAGGTTTTCCGGCTGCGCCATGCTTCCCTGGGTGGAGCGACGGATGCCCTACGTGATCAGCAGCGTGGCCCAAGCGGCGAGCGCGGCGGCGGTCGTCTCGCTGGCGGCGCTGCTCCTTACGAGGCATGTGCTGCTCCCCCGGTTCGACGAGACCCAGCTGCGGAGGTTCGAGGCCCCGCTCATCCTGCTCTTCGGCGTATTCGTCGTGTACCTGATCGCGAACTTCCTGGCGGCTCTGCCCTAGGGAGGAGGTCGGGCGGGGGGATCGATTGGAGCGCGTAGGAGAAAGCTGGGGCGCGGCGCGCGGTAGCTTCGGGTTCGGGGACGCGCACCCCGGCGGCTCGTTCGGCTGGGTTCTCGCGGGGTTCGTAGGCGCGTACGCGCTCGCCGGGACCTTGCTCGCCCTCTCCCTCGCAGGCCTGGGCGACTTCCTGGTGCCGGGCATGGCGTTCCTGGTCCTCCTCTGCGTCGGGGTGTTCGCCGGGAGCCTGCTGGATGCCCGCAGGACGGCTCAGCGATTCTATCTCGCGCTGTCCCTGGTGCCAAGCCTCTCGATCGCGCGACTCGCGTTCCTCGGGGTGTCCGTGCCCATCTTCGACCCGCTATTCGTGTACCTGCTCTTCGCGGTCGCCCTCCTGGCGTTCCGCCAGTCCACGGGGAGCGGGCAGGCACCGGGTCGAATGTCGCGGAGGCAGGTGCCGCGAGCACTGATCCTCGGATCCGGCCTGGCGGCGGCCTTCGCCATCCTGGGAGTTGTGCTCCCGCTGGCGAGCGGGCCGGTGACGCCGCTGCCGCTCTGGATGAGCCTCCCGATTCTGGCACCGATCGCTCTGCTGGACGAGCTCTGGTTCCGCGGCTTCCTGCAGCAGGGGCTCGCGGGCGCCACGACCGCGAGGCAGGGATGGCTTGCGACCGCCGTCCTGTTCGTCGCCTACGGTGCGCCGTTCGGGACTCCGACCGTGCTCCTGTTCCGCGCGGCCTTTGGAGTGACGCTCGGCGCGCTCGCGATGCGCCCCGTGAATCTGCCCGCGGCGTTGGTGGCCCGGACCGTGATGGCCGTGGCTCTCGTGGCCTTGGCCCCTGGATTGTCGGGCGCTTCATTGATCGTGTGACGCCGTGGTGCGGGCCGTCAAAATCCGTTCCACAATCGCCATATAACCGCGGGTCTCCTAGGAACTTCCCCGACGATCCCCCGTGTGGGTTGGGAGGGAAAAGTCATGTCACTCACAGAAGGCCCTAGGGGCGGCCCTAGCCCCGAAGACGAGGTAGAACTCGCCCGAGAAGTCGACAACTTCGTCCTCGAAGACCACGTTGTCCTCACCCCCCTCCCGCCGATTGAAGAGGTCATCATCCTTGTGCCGGCCCTCGACGAGGAGAGGGGGATCGGCAACGTACTCGATACGATTCCTTTCCAGGAACTCCAGGACATGGGCTGCGAGGTCTCCGTGCTCGTCGTCGACGGCGAGTCGACGGACGCTACCCGAGAGATCGCGGAGGAGAAGGGAGCCCATGTGTTCGTTCAATCGGGTCGTGGGAAGGGCAACGGGGTCCGGCAGGCCTTCGGCCGGATCGTCCGGCACCAGTCCGATGCGCGGTGCCTGCACCACCGCCAATCCGTGATCATGGTGGACGCGGACGGCACGTACCCGGTGGAGGACATCCCGCTGATCCTGGACGCCCTGCGGGCTGGAAACGACGTCGTCATGGGGTCCCGGCTTCTCGGGAAGATCGAGACGGGGGCCATGACCGGCCTCAACGAGTTCGGCAACCGGATGCTCAGCCTCCTTGCCCGGGTCCTCTTTGGTGCGCCGGTGACCGACGTGTGCACGGGGATGTGGGGCTTCTCCGAAGAGTTCCTGCAGCAGTGCGAGCTGCAGGCCAAGGGCTTCGAACTCGAGGCGGAGATCTTCGCCTCGGCCGCGCTCCTCGGGGCCCGGATCACCGAAGTGCCCATCGACTACCGCGTCCGCCACGGAGAACCGAAGATGATTCCCATTCGGACGGGCGCCCAGATTGCCTGGTGCCTGCTCCGGAAGCGCTTCGAGTCGGTCCTGAAGGGGCCGGCCCGAATTCTCGTTCGCGTCATGCAGGGTCAGGGCTTCCGCCATGAGAGTCTGTCTTCTGACTCCTGAGTTCCTGCCCTCCTGGGGCGGCATCGGGACCTATACGTACTACCTGGCTCGGGGACTCCGGGACCACGCGGAGGTCCACGTCGTCACCTCGGACGCAGGCGTACGGATGGACCGGTTGCCGGGGCTCGATCGCCTGCACGTTCACCCACTTCCGACAGGAGGTCAGGGGCGGGAAGGAGCGAGCTCCCTCCGGTTCCAGATGGCCGTCTGGAGGCACCTGCCGCGCCTCGTGCGGGACGGCGGCTTCGACATCGTCCACAGCAACCACGCGCAGATGGCCGACGTGCTCGCGCGGCTCCGCTCCATGGACACGAGCCCCGTGGTCACGGTCCACACGACCCTCGACTCCCAGATGGCCGGGACGCTTCAGGCGAGCCCGGTCGCGGAGCCGCAGGAAACCGAACGCACGGTCGTTCGCCACAGGAACCTGCTCCGGATCGTGGAACGACGGTACCTGAAGCGGTCCCCCTCCCTGATCTTCGTGTCTCGCTGGATCCGCGACCAGGCCGTGAACAAGTACCGCCTCCGTCCGGCGAACAGCCGCGTGATCCCGAACGCGGTCGACACGGAGATGTTCAGTCCGTACGGGTGGCCCGCACCTCCCGCCGCAGACGAGACTGCCGAGGAGACCGACCGGCCCTTCACCCTGCTGTACGCAGGGCGGCTCCTGGCCCAGAAAGGCCTCGGCACCCTCCTTAGCGCCATTCCAAGGATGCCTCGCTCGGTTCGAGTGACCATCGCGGGCCCGGGCGACCCGGCACCCTGGAAGGAGTTCGCCGCGAGCCACGGAATCCCGACCCATCGCGTGTCGTTCCTCGGGCGCGTGGACTACGCGCGCATGCCCGACCTGTACCGTTCGGCCGACGCGGTCGTGCTCCCCAGTTTCCTGGAGAGCTGCCCCCTCACAGGACTCGAGGCGATGGCGTGCGGGACACCCCTCATCGCCGCGGACGTCGGCGGCGTCTCCGAGATCGTCCGCGACGGAGACACGGGATGGCTCTTCCGGGCGGGCGACGCGGCGGCCCTCGCTGCGCGCGTGGCGTCCGTCGCGGAAGGTGGACCGCAGGTGCGACGCGTGATCTTCGCGGCCCGACGCTGGATCGAGACGAACGCCACCGTGGAGCGCATGGCGGACGAGACTCTCCAGCTGTACCGGGCCGCGCTCAAGGAGGGAAACACTTGAAGGTCCTCCTCGTGAACCCGCCGCGCTTCCAGGGCAGCTCGGTCGTCCGCGAGGAGCGCTGCGAGGTCCCCGAGCGGTATTCCGTCCTGGAGCCGTACAGCCTACTCCAACTCGGGGCGCTCCTCCGAGAGAAGGGGCACCAGGTCGGCCTGATCGACGCGAACGGCGGCGACCTGAGCTTCAACGACGTCGAGGCGAGGTTCCGAACCCACGCCTTTGACGCGATGGTCTTCCGCTTCACGCCGACGACGTTCGACCACGACATGCGCGTGGCGCGCCTGGCCAAGGAGGCTCGGCCGGACGCGACCACGGTGGGCATCTCGTGGACGCTTCGGACCCTCCCGCGCGAAGTCCTGGCCGAGGCCCCCTTCATGGACATCTACCTCCGCCATGAGTACGAGGCCGTGGGCCCGGCGCTCGTGGACACCTTGGATCGGGACGGGCCCGTGGCCGAGGTCCCGGGCATCGCGTTCCGCGAGGACGGCCACATCGCGGTCACCCGGGACGCGGCCCCCTTCCCGGACTACGACGAGCTCCCGCTGCCCGCGTACGACCTCCTGCCCTCGCTCGAGCCGTACTTCATCTCCGCCCGCGCGGGACAGCCCTTCACGATCATGTACACGAGCAAGGGCTGCCCGTACGCCTGCAACTTCTGCACGGTCGCGCGGACGAAGTGGAAGGACCGGTCTGCGGAGAGCGTGCTGTCCGAGCTGCGGTACCTGCGGGACCACTACCGGATCCGGACGGTCTCCTTCTTCGACGAGACGTTCACGATGAGCAAGAAGCGCGTGCGGGCCATCTGCGAGGGCATCCGGCAGGAGCGCCTGGACATCCGGTGGTACTGCAACACCCGCGTGCACCTCGTGGATCCGGACCTCCTGCAGGTCATGCGCTCCGCGGGTTGCAGCGGGATCTCCTTCGGCGTCGAGTCGGGGAACCAGAAGATCCTGGACGGCGCGAGCAAGCAGGCGACCGTCGCCCAGGCCGAGGACGCGATCCGAGCCGCGAAGGCCGCCGGCATCAAGACGTACTGCGCGTTCATCCTGGGCTTGCCGGGGGAGACGAGGGAGAGCGCCATGGACACGATCCGCTTCGCGCTCCGCACGCTGCCGAACGGCGCCCAGTTCAACGTCCTCGCGCCGTACCCGGGCACCCAACTGCACGAGCAGCTCCAGGAGCAGGGGCTCCTCCCCGTCATGGACTGGCGGAAGATGTACCAGGACCAGGCGGCCGTGGGCACGAAGGACCTGACGCCCCAAGAGCTGAACGCGTTGCGGCGCGCCGCGTACACGAGCCTGTACTTCAGCCCGCGGTGGTGGCTTCAGAACGTCCGCTTCGCCCTCGCGGATGCCGTGGACTTTCAGCTCGCCTCCCGCTACGCCCTCCGCGTCCTCAACAACTACTTTGTGCATGGGATGCATAACTCCCACTGAGGCGCGCGGGTGGAGACCCTCCGGTTCCTCATGGTCTCGACGTTCTACCCGCCCCACCACCTCGGCGGGGACGCCGTCCACGTGCAGTACCTTTCCGAGGCCCTCGCCGCGCAAGGCCACGAGGTCCATGTCGAGTACTCTCCCGCCGCGTACGGGGTGAAGCGGCCTCTCGAATCAGCCTCTGCCCGCGACGATGCGGGACGAGTCCATGTCCATCCCATGACCCGCGCTAGGCAAGTCTCCTCCCCGATGGCGGCCTATCTTCTTGGGCAGTCCGGCACGGTGACTCGTTTCCATGAGAAGCTCGTGCGTGACGTGAAACCCGACGTGGTCCATCTGCACAACATTTCTCTCCTGGGCCTTGGCGTTCAGCGGGGAGCTGACACGCGACCCCGCCTGTACACGGCCCACGACTATTGGTTCCGGTGCCCACGGAGCGACCTCATGAAGCGCGGCCGTGAACCCTGCGAGAACCCATCGTGCTTCTCCTGCATGGTGAGTTCGCACCGGGTCCCGCCGTGGTGGAGGGCCACCGACATTGCGCCCAAGATGGACAAAGTCCAGTGCGTGATCGCGCCGAGTCAGTTCATGAAACGACTTGCCGACGCATCCTTTGCATGTCCTGCCGTGCACATACCCAATTTTGTCCCGGACGAAAACCCGAGCGGCGCTGTGGGAACGGGATCCTCGTACTTCCTGTACGCCGGGTTGCTTGAAAGACACAAGGGTCTGGACGGACTCGCGGAGGCTGCTTCCTTGTATCGTGGGACGAAGCGCTTCGTACTCGTAGGCCGCGGGTCCGAGGAGCGACGCCTCCGGGAACGTGCTGCGCTGTCAGGGGCGCGGCTGGAACTGCGACCCTGGGCCGATCGCTCTACCCTGTCCGCCCTGTACAGGGAAGCGGCAGCCTTCCTCATGCCGTCGACCTGCCTGGAGAATGCGCCGCTGGCCGCGATCGAGGCACTCTGCTGGGGTGTTCCGTTGCTCACCACGTCCTGGGGCGGTGCCGCGGAACTGACCCAAGGGGGATTGGCGGGATACTCCTTCGAACCGAAGGCTCGCGAAATCGTGCGCGTGCTCGAGACGTTCGATGCTCTCTCGGAACCATCCACACTGCGGCGAGCCGCCAGGGGCGCCTATGAGACCCACCATCGCCCCGAGGTCTACCTGGGTCGATACCTCGCCCTGGTCCGTGCGCTCCTCTCCGGGGACAACCCGGCGATCGTGGACAAGCCGAATGGGACCAGCCTGCTGGGTGCGCAGGCAGCCATCCGGGAGGCGTAGCCAGTCGATGGACGTCAGCATCATCAACCCCATTGCGGCGACGCCGGACCTGCAGGGATCCTCCTTCGTCCGTTCCGCCACGTCAGCGGGATCGCTCAAGCTGAGCGCGCTGCGTGAAGTCAACATCGTCGAGCTCGGCACGGCGATCGCCGACCTCGGGCATCGAGTCACGATCGTGGTCGGGAGCGTCTACGTCGGGGACCGCGCGGTTCCCCTCGGCGCAAACCTCTCGGTGGTCCCGGTGCATACCCTGATGCCCTTCCCGTTCCATCCCGGCGTGCTCCCCATGACGCCCGCGCTCCTGCGGCATCCGGCGACTCGGGACGTCGACGTGATACAATCGGGGGAGTTCCATCAGCCCTCCACCTTCTTCGCCGCGGAGGCTTCGCTAGAACACGGGATCCCGCTGGTCCTGTGGCAGGAGACCTTCCTTCCCATGCGATTCCCCGGTTCACTCTACCAACGTGGCTTCGAGCTGGCGTGCGGGCCTAGAGTCCGCGCCGCCGCATCCAAATGCATCCCCCGGACCTCCAAGGCCCGTGAGTACCTGCACGCCCTGAAGTTCAAGGACGCGGCAATCCCGCACTGGATTCCCACGGGAATCGACCTGACCCAATTCGCTCCGAGGCCGGCGACGGCGACCTCCGAGGACTTCGGCTGGAGGGGCGAGTGTGACATCCTGCTCCTCGTCGCCCGATTGAGTCCGAGCAAAGGGGTCGACCGCGCCCTGCGGATCTTGAAGCGGTTGCGGGGCAAACGGCGGAGCGCACGCCTTCTCGTCCGAGGCTCGGGGCCTCAGGAGGCGGAGTTGCGTCGCCTCGCCGCCAGCTTGGGCGTTTCTGCGTTCGTGAGATTTGTTCCGAGGTTGCCCCGGGCGAAGATGGTCGATCTCTACAACCTCGCGAAGGTCGTGCTCTGCACGAGCCGCGCGGACCTGCTGCCTTTCGCGCTCCTCGAGGCGAGCGCGTGCGGGCGACCCGTCGTGGCCGCGGACGTCGGGGCCGTGGCCGACATCGTCGAGGACGGCCGGACGGGGAGCCTTGTCCCGCGCGGGGATGAAGAAGCTCTCGGCCATGCGGTCGAGGGGTTGCTTCAGGATGAGGAGAGGAGGCTCCGCTTCGGACGCGCCGCCCGGGCTCGGGCCGAAGCCTGCTTCGATGTGCGAGCCACGGCGAAACACCTGGTGGAGGTCTACCGTGCCACCGCCGGATGACCGCGAAGGCGAACGCACGAGCGAAGCGCAACCACACCCCGGATCCGGTGGGTCCCCTCGAACCTCCGAGAAAGCCGGACTGACCCTCGGCTTCGTCGTGGCCGGAGTACTTGTCATGCTCTACGCAGCGCAGACGAGCCCCGTCCTCGGTGTTCCCACGACCGCCCAGTTCGGGCTCCTGCAGGTCATGCCGCCCCTGTACTGGCTTGGGCTGGGACTCCTGGCTCTCTCCGTGGCGCTCGCCGCTCGCTCCAAGCACGACCTGTTGTTCGTGATCGCCGGCGCGGTCCTTCTGGGAATGTTCGCCGCGACGCCGGGACTCTTCGAACCGAATCCGCCGGTGTGGGATTCGTACATCCACTACGCCGCGGCCGAGGACATCATCCAGGTCGGGCGAATCCCGACCGACCCAAGCGCCTACGCCGCGAACTGGCCCGGGTTCTACCTGATCACGGCTGCCGCAGGCCTGATGGGAGGCCTCCCGCCTCTGGACTTCCTGGGCATCTTCCCGTTCTTCTCCGGCGCGCTCACCTTCCTGGCCCTGTTCCTGTTCCTCCGAGCCTTCTTTCCCGCGGGGGTGGTACGGCCGGCGAGCGTCCTGAGCTCGGCGCTCTGCGTATGGGCACAGTACCACGTCTCTCCCCAGGGCATCGGTCTCTCGCTGGCCCTCCTCGTCCTGGCGACGGCATGGGACACGAGCGTCCCGCTGCGGATCGCGAATGCGGTTCTGTTCATCGGGCTGGTCGTGAGCCACGCCACGTCGGCCATCTTCGTACTGGCGTTCTTCGGACTCGACGCGTTGTTGGCGCTCGTCGCGGCGCCTTGGGCCGCCAAACGAGCGGCACGGCCGTCGCCATTCGCGCTCAAGTTCAACCCGTTCCTCATCTACGGCGCCATCTGGCTGAGCTGGCTCTTCTTCGTCGCTGGTGGCTCGGCGGAGATAACGAAATCCATGATCATCACGGAGTTCGGCAACATCCTGAACGCCGGGGAGAGCACGGCGAATGTCATCGCGGCGCGTTCCATCGCGAACATCTACATCTGGTCGCCCCGAATTCGGCTCGGGGCCCTGGCGATCTTCGGCCTTGGCGCGGTCGTAGGGCTGTTCCTCCTCTTTCGGAAGAAGGATCTCCGGGGCCCCGCGCGGTTTCTCCTGGCCGCCATGGCCGGCCTCGGCATCCTGGGAGTCGCCGACATCGTCCTCTTCAAGGGGCTGTTCTACGATCGAGCCCTGATGTTCTTCGCGATCCTCGCGCCTGCGGCATTGCTCTGGGGGCTCCGGATGTTCGAACTCAGGCCGCCCGCACGTCGAGCGATCTTCGTCGTACTCCTCATCGCCGCCGTGGCCGGAGCATCGACCGCGTACTATCAAGAGCCCTTCTACTCCGTCACCGCTCAGTCCGTCGCCGTGTCCAACTTCCTGTCTACCCATGGGTCAGGACTCACCGTGTATGACGGGGAATTCCCGCTCCCGATCTGGCTCCTCACCCGGCAATCATTGCCTTGGGAAGAGATCCCATTCTATACGGTGTACCCGGACTCCGTGACCGGGCCTGCAGGACCCCCGGGTTCCACGTTCGCAGTCTTCGATCAAACCGCGAAGCTCTGGTATGTCCAGGGACACGGGATTGAAATCTATCAGTTCTACGAGTCCCAGCGATCCAACTACTCCTTGACCTACGACAACGGTTACGCACAAATCTATTTGCTGAGTCGACCCCCGGCCACGTAGGTCGTGCCGGCACAAGCACGAGGCCCCGTATGCAGCCGCCAAGGATCTTGTTCATCCCAGAGGTCCGTGAGGACGGGACCTCGGACCGGTCCCCGGCGGTCCTTCGACTCCTGCGGAAACGCCACGAAGTCATCACCTTCCCGTCCCCCAGGGATCGACTCATCTACGACACATCCCGCGCCAGGGCGCCTCGCTACGCACTGTACGCGGTCGACCGGCTCCTGGCCGCCGTCCAGGGCGTGCGGCTGGGAAGGAAGACACACATCGAGCTCACCTTCTGTGAGACGCCCCATCACGCCCTGGTCGGACTCTGGATCTCCCGAATCCTGGGCGTGCCCTCCGTGTGGGACAGCCACGGGAATGCCGCGGTCGCCGCGCGGAGCACCGGGAAGGGCCGGGTGTACACCTTTCTGGCAAGTGCCCTCGATCGGTTCCTCGGGCGACGCGTGGACGCCCTGATCACCGTCTCGAAGGCCGACGCGGAGGCGTACGAGGCGATGGGCGTGCCTCCCGACCGGTTGCACGTCATCCCGACATCCGTGAACGTGGAGGAGGTCGAGCGAGAAGCCGGCCAAGCGGTTCCGCGAGGAACCGAGGCGGCGAAGACCCTGATCTTCTTCGGCAGCTACAAGTACACACCGAACCTGGAGGCGTTGCGATTCATCAGCGCGCGTCTCGCGCCGTACTTGGAGAAGGAAGGAATCGTGTGCCAGATTCTCGTCGCGGGGAGGGACTTGCCCCGCATGGACCTGCATCCGTCGATCCAGCCCGTGGGGTTCGTGGAGGACATCCACGCGCTGATACGGAGTGCGGACCTCTGTGTGGTGCCCATCTGGTCCGGAGTCGGAATCCTGACCAAGGTGGTCGACACGATGGCAACCGGCACGCCCCTGGTGATGTCCCGCCCTGCGACCATGGGAATCCCCGAAATTCAGGACGGCGTCCATGCCCTTGTAGCCACATCTCCCGATCGCTTCCCTGAGCTCGTGGCCGACGCCCTGCGCAATCCGGAGAAGATGCACGAGATTGCAGGCAATGCCCGCAGGCTCGTCGAAGCACGCTACGACTGGCGTATCCAGGAACCGCTCCTCGAGGATCTGCTGACCAAGCTGACGACGGGGGCAGGAGGCTCGCGACACCGTGGAGGTTGAAATCGTCACCTACGACG
>DASQGG010000198.1 GCA_035632695.1 Thermoplasmata archaeon | reverse complement strand
TGGGCTTCACGTGCGGCGCGATCACGAACGGCCTCTACCCGTGCGTGCCCGCCGCGGGCTCGTCGGTCGAGCCGCCACTCACGGAATGCGCCGTGTCCCTGTCGCCTTGGGTCGGGGTCGGCGTGGTGGGCCTGGCCCTTGCGGTGGTCGGGTACCGCGGAGCGCGCTGACGCGCCGCAGCGCTCGCCGTGTTCTCAGGCGTGATTATCACGGACGACCGGTCACGCGCGCGAACGCAACGCTTTTAGGTCCTCCCTCCCATGGGTTTCTCGTCCCACCGGGAGTGCAGGCGCGGAACTTCGAACGGCGCACCCACCGCACGCGGGAGGCTGTCCATGACGCCGTCGGGAGACGAGGTCGGATTCCTGAGAGGAGGCAAGGCTCGCCACGCCGAGGAGGCGATCGGCCGCACGGAGGGTCTCGTCGCGGTCCTGCGTCTCACGCCCGCGGACCTCGCGCCCGCCGAGGAGTCGCTCCGGATCGCACAGGACATGTTCAAGGCGCATGAGTTCTCCAAGGCGCTCGCCGCGGCGCGGAGAGCAGAGAGCCTCGCACTCACCCTGGACGATCGATTCAACGCATACCAGAAGGCGAAGGCGGACCTGGAGATCCGGATCGGGGAACTCCGCAGGATCGGCCTCGACACGAGCGCCTACCGGGAGGCCCTGGACCGGGCGCGTGAGAAACTCGCGACGGGCGCCCTGGAGAGCGGCACTACGGTCCCCAACTACCTGGAGGCGCGCGTGATCCTCGAGCACACGGCGCGCGAGGGCCGCGACCTGCTCGTCCGCGCGCACGCGGCCTCCAACCGCATCTTCCTCGCGGAGATCGCGATCACGGCCCTGGGCGACCTCGAGGGCATCGAGGACCCGAACGCGTTCGCAGAGGGAGCGGTCAACGCCCTCGAGCACTCCCTGGAAGAGGCCACGCGCGAGCTCGCCCTCGGGCATGTCGACAGCGCGACGCGGATCGCCGCGGGCCTCGAGGCGCGCGCGGACCGCCTGCGCGCCGTGTACCGGGAGACGGGCGTGATCTTGGACCGGGTGGATGCACGGCTCGGCGAACTCCGCGCGGAGGGCATCATCACGGAGCGAATCGACCGCCAGGTCTCCTACGCGAGGGACATGCGGGCCAAGGGACTCCTGGAGCCGTGCCTGGAGATGGCGGAGCGGCTCACGGAGGACGCATCCCGCCTCTCCGAGAGCCACGCGAAGGCGGTGACCGCGCTCCGGGACGCGGACGTGCTGTACTCGCGCTTGACCCGCGAGGGTTTCCACTCCTACGAGGCGGATGCGGCGCTCAAGGACGCCCGCCGAGCGCTCAAGGAGGGCAACTACGCCCGCGCCCTCGAGCACGTCGAGCACGCCCATGCGTCCTTCGTCCGCCGGCGGAACGCCCGAGAGGCGCTCGCGAAGGCGCTCGCGGAGACCCAGCGGCGCGTCGAGCTGATCCGGGCCGTCGACTTCCCCATGCTCCCGGACGTCCAGGAGGTCCTGACCCGCGCGGAACGCGAGTTCCGGGACGGGAACTACTCCGGCTCCAGCGAGGACCTCCAGATCGCCACGGTCCTCCTTGGGCATACCACGAAGCCCGAGTCCTCGGAGCGTCGGGCTTAAGGTCCACGACCTCGTTCCCACCGCCGGATGGGTGAGCAGTACTCGACGCCGAGGCCTTCCTCCCGCCGGAGGCCCACCCGGGTCGCGGTCCACGTTCGCGGCCTCACGCTGCGGCTCGGCACGGACGCGGGCGTCTTCTCCCGCGGCGGTCTGGACCGGGGCACCGAGCTCCTGCTCGAGGCGCTCCACGTCGGCCCGTGCGAACTCATCCTCGACCTCGGGTGCGGGTACGGCGTGATCGGGATCGCCGCGGCGAAGCTCTCCGAGCGCGGACACGTCATCCTGACGGACGTCAACGAGCGGGCGGTGCGGCTCGCCCGGGAGAACCTCCGGGCGAACGGGGTCGCGACCGCGGAGGTCCGGCTCGGAAGCCTCTACGAGCCCGTGGCCGGCCTCGCCTTCGACCACATCGTCTCCAACCCGCCCCTGCGCGCCGGCCGATCCGTGGTCGACCGGATCGTGTCCGAGGCGCCCGCGCATCTCCTGGAGGGAGGGCAGTTGTGGCTTGTGGCCCGCACCCGGCAGGGAGCCGATTCCCTCCAGCGCCGGATGGACGAGGCGTTCGGCAACGCGGAGATCGTGAAGCGGGGCAGCGGCTACAAGGTGTTGCGGTCCACGAAAACGCAAGGTGCGGTATGACCCGAGCCGCGGGGCGGGAGGCGGTCCGGTGAGCCCGCCCCGCGTCCTCGGACGCGCCCAGTGGCGGTACTTCCGGCACCCGGGGATCGAGCGCGCCATCCTCTCCCGGACGGACCACGGGTTCCACCTCTCCGGCCGGGCTCGCCTCCGCTTCCCCGAGGGACCGACCACGGTGACCTACGCGATCGCATGCGACCTGGCGTGGGCTCCCCGGAGCGCGCAGGTCGACCTTCGACAGCGGCGCCAACGGCACTTCCTCCATGTGGAGATCAGCGAGGAGGGCATGTGGACGATCGACGGCTTCTGCCATCGCGAGCTCGCAGGGTTCACGGACTTCGACCTCTCGGCGAGCCCCGCGACGAACACCCTGGCGCTGAAGCGCCTGGACCTGCCCGTGGGCGGCGCGGCGGAGATCCGCACGGGCTGGGTCGTGTTCCCGGACCTTGAGGTCCGTGCGGTGACGGAGCGGTACGCACGGGTGTCCGAGTCCCACTACGTGTACGAGAGGCTGCACAACGGGTTCCGCGCGGAGTTCGACGTCGACCGGAAGGGTTTCGTGCTCCACTACCCGGAGTTCTGGGAGCGGATGCCCTTCTCCGGGCCGCCACGGAAACGCGGGGCGGCGAAGGCCCGGCGCCGGCGGGCGTAAACCCTTAAGTATAGCCTGGAGTTTGGGAAGCCATCCCACCCGGGGATTGTTGAATGCCTGAGGATGAGGAAACCCCTGCACCGGAGGCGCCACCCTCGCCGGCCGAAGGCAAGAAGCCGGAGAAGCCGAAGAAGGAGAAGAAGGAGGAGAAGGCGGAGGAGCCGAAGGTCAAGGCGCCCAAGAAGCTCGAGGGCGTCAAGGAGGACTTCCGCTACATCGTCCGCATGGCGAGTACGGACCTGGACGGCACGCGCTCCGTCGCCTACGCGTTGACCGCGATCGACGGCGTCGGGATCCGCGTAGCGGAGGCCCTCGCGGACACGGTCGGCGTGCCGCGGTACGAGCGCCTCGGCAACCTCTCCGAGGGCCAGACGGACCAGATCGAGGCCACCCTGGGCAAGCTCGGCGAGGCGTTCCCGGAATGGATGGTGAACCGGCCCCACGACCAGGAGACGGGCCTCGACCTGCACGCGTACGGGTCCGACTGGTCCGTCCGGGTGCGGGACGACATCAACCGGATGAAGATGATCCGCTCCTACAAGGGCGTGCGCCACGAGACGGGCCAGAAGGTCCGCGGCCAGCGCACGAAGAGCAACGGCCGCACCGGGCTCACGGTCGGTGTGACGAAGAAGGCGGCGCTCGCCGCGCAGGCGGCCAAGAAGGAAGAGGAGGGCGGCAAGGCGAAGAAGGAGGAGAAGCCCGCCGCCGCCACCAAGGAAGAGAAGAAGGAGTGAACGTTTGGGCGATCCTAAGTTCTCGCGTGCGCACTTCGAGCGGCCCGCCCACCCCTGGGAGGCCGAGCGCATCAAGACGGAGAACGAGCTCCTGAAGAAGTACGGGCTCAAGAACAAGAAGGAGCTGTGGCGGTCCCAGTACACCCTGCGCCGCTTCCGCCAGCGGGCCCGGGAGCTCCAGGCGCTCGTCCGCACGGGGAACAAGCAGGCGGAGCGGGAGCGGGAGCAACTCCTGCGGCGGCTCGGCCGGCTCGGCCTGCTGCCCCTGGAAGGCACGACCCTGGACGACGTCCTCGGCCTCGACGTGGAGGCGCTCCTCTCGCGGCGCCTGCAGACGCTCACGTTCCTCAAGGGCCTCGCCTTCACGCCGCGACAGGCGCGGCAGTTCATCGTCCATGGCCACGTGTCCATCGAGGGACGGCGCGTGACGATCCCGGGCTACCTGGTGAACCGCCAGGAGGAGAACGCGATCCTGTACGACGAGCGCTCGCCAATCGCGAACGACCTCCATCCGGTACGCCAAGGCGCCCAGGTGGCGGCCGCGCCCGCGGAAGGCGGCGAAACGGAGGGCGAGGAAGCGCCCGGCGAGGGGCCCGCGCCCCCGGGTGCCGCGCCCAAGGGGGCCTGACCATGGCCAAGTGGGGGATCGCGCACATCTACGCGTCGTACAACAACATCATCATCACGCTCACGGACATCACCGGATCCGAGACGATCACGAAGGCCACAGGAGGGATGGTCGTCAAGGCCGCGAAGGACGAGGCCTCCCCGTACGCCGCGATGAAGGCCGCGGAGCGCGTGGCCGACGCGGCCAAGGAGAAGGGGATCGACTCGATCCACGTCCGCGTCCGCGCGCCCGGAGGGAACCGCTCCAAGAGCCCGGGCCCCGGCGCACAGTCCGCGATCCGTGCCCTGTCCCGCGCCGGCCTGCGGATCGGGCGCATCGAGGAAGTCACCCCGGTGCCCCACGACGGAACGAAGCCCAAGGGCGGCCGCCGCGGGCGGAGGGTGTAGCCCCATGAAGGTCCGGATGTTGGGCCAGAAGGACGACCAGGTACGACTCGTCCTCGAGGAGACGGAGCCCCAGTTCGTCAACGCCCTCCGGCGGGTGCTTATCGCCGACGTGCCCAAGATGGCCATCGAGGACGTCGAGTTCCACCTCGGCCCCATCCGCGCGGAGGACGG
>DASQGG010000197.1 GCA_035632695.1 Thermoplasmata archaeon | reverse complement strand
CGGGGATGGGACGGCCTTTTATCCCGCATCGACGATTCGCGGGACGGGGCGGAGTATCGTGTCGCAGAAGGTCGCCGTCATCGGCGCGGGCGAAATGGGCCATGGAATCGCGGAGCTGCTGGCCCTTCATGGCTACACAGTCTCCATGAGGGACATCAAGCAGGAGTACATCGATCGAGGCATGGAACGCGTCCATTGGTCCTTGGACAAGCTCGTGGAAAAGGCGCAGGTCACGCGGCAGCAGGCGGACGAGGCGCTGAACCGCATCCACGCCACGCTCGACCTGGACGAGGCGTGCAGGGACGCGGACTTCATTATCGAGGCGGTGTTCGAAGACGTGGAACTCAAGAAGAAGGTGTTCCATGAGCTCGAGGAGGTCGCTCCCGCCAAGGCCGTCCTTGCGTCGAACACGAGTGCGATTCCCATCACGAACATGGCTCTGGCCACGCGCAGGCCGACTAAGGTCGTCGGCATGCACTTCTTCAACCCACCCATGCTCATGCCTTTGATTGAAGTCATCCGGACGGACAAGACGTCGGACGCAACCCTACAGGCGGCGGTGGACCTCTCGAAGTCCCTGGGCAAGACGGCCATCGTGGTCCGCAAGGATGTGCCCGGATTCATCACGACGCGGGTTTACGCGCCCTACATGAACGAGGCGGCCTGGATCCACTATAAGGAAGGCATCCCGATTGAGACCATCGACGCGGCCATGCGGTTCAAGGTCGGGTTCCCCATGGGCCCGTTCGAGATGGCGGACCAGGTGGGCATCGATCTCCTCTTCACCGCCCAGGAGAAAGCCGGGGTCCCCGTACCGCCGCCGTTCCAGGAGAAGTACGCCGCTCGCAAGTTCGGGAAGAAGAGCGGGGAGGGCTTCTACGCGTACAAGGAGGGACGGCCCAAGCTCACGCCCGACATGGCGGGGTCCTTCGACCCGATGCGAATCCTCGCCCCGATCATCAACGAGGCCGCGGAGCTCGTGGCCATGGACGTGGCCAGCCCCGCGGAAATCGACGAGGCGATGCGTCTCGGGACCGCGTTCCCGAAGGGACCGCTCGCCTTGGCCGATGACCTGGGCGTCGACAAGGTCCTCGCGGCCCTCCAAAACCATCCGCGGTCCAAGCCCGCGAAGATCCTCCAGGACATGGTCGCGCGGGGCGATGTGGGCGTCGCGTCCGGGAAGGGATTCTACGAGCACCGCGGCGCCCAGGGCAAGGCGGGGCCTGCGGCGTACGAGACGATTCTGGTGGGGATCGATGCTGCGACGGGCGTCGCCACGATCACCCTGAACCGACCGGACCGGCTGAACACATTCACCCCGCAGATGTTCGAGGAAATCGAGCGCGCCCTCCAGGACCTCGGCAAGGATGATGCGGCCCGGTGCGTTGTGTTCACGGGGTCGGGCGACCGTGCGTTCAGTGCGGGCGCGGACCTCACGGCGTTCGGCGACGCCTCGAAAGCCCATCAGTTCTGGAAGGTCTCCCGACGCTCGGAAGAGGTCTTCCACACCGTGGCGAACTTTGCGAAGCCCACGCTCGCCGCGTTGAACAGCTCCGCGGTGGGCGGGGGGCTCGAACTCGCCCTCGCCTGCGACTTCCGGATCGCGGCCAAGCGGGCGAAGATCGGGCAGACCGAAGTCGCGCGCGGACTTGTCCCCGGTGCGGGCGGGAGCCAGCGGCTCGTCCGCATCGTCGGGCTCGCGAAGGCCAAAGAGATCGCGATGATCGGGGACCGCATCATGGCCGACGAAGCGGCGGCAATGGGCCTGGTCACCAAGGCCGTGGAGAACGAAGCCTTCGAGGCGGAGACGAAGGCGTTCGCGGAGAAGTTGGCCAAGGGGCCGCCCATCGCCATGCGCCTGATCAAGGTCATGCTCAACCGCAGCGGCGACGTGCCCATCGACGCCGCGCTGGAGATGGAGGCGATGGCCTTCGGACTCGTGATGTCCACGGACGACGTGTACGAAGGCATCCAGGCGTTCATGGAGAAGCGGCCTCCCAGCTTCAAGGGCGAGTGAACCCAGGTTTCGGCGCGTTTGCACGAAGCGGGCCCGACGGCCCAGCCTTAGACGGGCGCTTCAGCCTTGCGCGACGACGCCCTTCTTCATGAGGGCGTCAATCCGCCTCACGCCATACCCGAGGGACCGGAGGATGTCGACCGTGTCCCCTCCCTTGGCGGGGACCCGGGCCGGATCACGGGTCGTCGTCTTCGTGTGCTTGGCCGGATGGGCGACCACCTGCATCTTCCACAGTCCGGGGACGTCGACGACCGGGAGGAGACCGCGGGCGTTCACTTGGGGATCGCGGACCACATCAGCCACCGTGCGCACGGCGGTAATCGGAAGGTTGGCCTTCGCGAAGATTGCCTCCCACTCCGCCCGGCGCTTCTCGCGAAAGCGTGCCTGGAGCGCCCTCACAACCTCGGCTTTCTCCTTCTCACTGGGGAACTGCGAGTCCGCGAGCTCCGGAACCCCCAGGAGCTCGCACATCCTCGTCCAGAACTTGGGTTCGACCGTGGCCACGGCCAGCCATCCTCCGTCCGCGGTCTGGTACAGGCCGTAGAAGGGGAAGCGCCCCGTCAGGAGCGCCTCGCCCGCCACGGGCTCCTCGCCGGTCGCCAGGTACCGAGCGAGGTTGAGAATCATGAGGCTGACCGCGGTGTCGAAGATGGAGACGTCGATGAACTCCCCTTTGTGCGTGCGGTCCCGCGTCCGGAGGGCCGCGAGTACGGACATCGCCGCGTTGAAGCCGCTCGCGAGGTCGGCCATGGGCACGCCGGGGATCACGGGCCGCCCGTCGTGGTCTCCCGTGACGCCCAGGATCCCCGCATGGGCCTCGAAGTTGATGTCGTGGGCCGGCACGTCCTTCGCGGGACCCGTCTGGCCGTAGCCGGAGAAGGAGCAGTAGATGAGCCGGGGATTCCGCCGCACGAGGGTCTTGTAGTCCACCCCGAGCTTCTTCATGACCCCGGGGCGGAACTGCTCCATGAGGATATCCGCCTTGGGCACGAGCTGGTGGACGATCTCGCGCCCCTCCCTGGTCTTGAGGTCCACCGCGAGCGAGCGCTTGCCCCGGTTGACCATGAGGAACGGATAGGAGACGCCTTGGACCGACGGCGGGACGGCCCGCATGTAGTCCCCGAGCGCGGGGTCCTCGATCTTGATGACCTCCGCCCCGAGGTTGCAGAGGAGTTGGGTCGCGAACGGGCCCGGGAGGAGGCGCGTGAAATCGAGGACGAGAATGCCTTCCAAGGGGGCGGGCATGCGGCGTCGGCACATCCGGCGGAGGGACTTGAAGGTTGCCCGGCGCGGCTGTGGCGAACCTTCTTATTCCGCACGCCCCATGACATCCGCAGGGAAGCCGATGCCCGAGGCAGTCATCGTTGGCGCGGTTCGCTCCGCGATCGGAAAGCGCGGCGGTTCGTTGAAGGACTGGCGGCCCGACGACCTCGCCGCCTTCGTGCTACGCGAGGTCGTGGACCGGGCGGGGATCGAGCCCAAGCTCGTCGAGGACGTGACCCTGGGGTGCGTCACCCAGGTCGCGGACCAGGGCGGAAACATCGGACGGCTCGCGCCCCTCATCGCGGGGTTCCCGGAGGCCGTGCCGGGGAACAGCGTGAACCGGATGTGCGCGTCCGGGCTCCAGGCCTTCAACTACGCGTGCATGGAGGTCATGACGGGCCAGAACGAGGTCGTCGTGGGGGGCGGCGTCGAGTCTATGTCCCGGGTCCCGCTCGGCTCCGACATGGGGGAGCTGAGCCAGAAGCTGCTCGAGAAGTACGACATCGTCATCCAGGGCATCTCCGCGGACCTGGTCGCGGACAAGTACCATATCACGCGCGAGGCGATGGACGAGTTCTCCTACCACTCCCACATGAAGGCCATCCGGGCCATCGACGAGGGGCGCTTCAAGCGGGAAATCGTCCCCGTGCCCGTGGTCGACGAGAACGGGAACAAGCGCATGTTCGACACGGACGAGCACCCGCGGCGGACGACGACCCTGGAGAAGATCAAGTCCCTGCCGCCCGCGTTCAAGCCGGACGGCCGCATCACCGCGGCGAATTCGAGCGGGATCAACGACGGGGCGTGCGCCCTCCTCGTGACAAACCCGGAGAAGGCCAAGGAGCTTAAGCTCGAACCCCGGGCGCGGTTCGTGGCCACGGGCGTGGCGGGCACGAGCCCGACGATCATGCTCGACGGGACGATCCCCGCGATCCGGAAGGCGTTGGCGACGGCGGACCTCACCGCGGACGACATCGACGTCTGGGAGGTCAACGAGGCGTTCGCGAGCGTTCCCCTCGCGACCCGTAACGAGATCGGGTTCGACGACGCGAGGCTGAACGTGAACGGCGGCGCGATCGCCCTGGGCCACCCGCTCGGGATGAGCGGCGCACGGCTGATCACCACCATGCTCCACGAGATGGAGCGGCAGGAGCTGCGCTACGGCCTCGCGGTCCTCTGCATCGGATTCGGCATGGGGCTCGCCACGATCATCGAGCGGCCCACGTGAGCCATCAGGCGCCCCGAACGAGCGACGGCCAGTCCTCGAGGACGGCGTGGGCGCCGTTGTAGCCGGGCGCGCCCGTGATCCCACCGCCGGGGTGGGTCCCGGCCCCGCAAAGGTAGAGACCCGGAATCGGGGTGCGGTAGCGTCCCCATCCGGGGACCGGGCGGAGGACGAACTGCTGGTCGAGCGTCATCTCCCCGTGGAAGATGTGACCGCCCGTGAGTCCGAAACGGGCTTCCAGGTCTTCCGGCGTCTCGACGTCCACGGCCAGGAGCGCCGAGCGCACGTTCGGGATGTGGGGTTCCAACAAATCGAGGACCCGCTCGCCAAGCGCGGCGCGCCGGTCCGCCCAGGCGGCCTGCTTCAGGTGGTAGGGCGTGTACTGCACCAGGACGGACACGATATGCTTCCCTGCGGGCGCGAGGCTGGCATCGACCGCAGTGGGCACCGTGACATCCAGGACAGGGGACGAGGACACCCCACCGTGCTTCGCGTCGTCGTACGCGCGCTCGATGTACTCTTGGGAGGGTGCCACCTGGACGTGGGGCGCGAAGCCTCCGCCGCCCATGAACGGCATCTGCGGGGCCGCGTCGAGGGCGAGATTCACCTTGGAGACGCAACCCTCGGAGTGGTAGTTCCGCACGCGCGTGATGAAATCCGCACTGAGGATAAGGGGATCCGCGAGCTTCAGGAACGTCCGTTTCGGATCCGCCGTGGAGAGCACGGCGCGAGCGGCCACGGTCTCGCCGTTGCTCAGCTCGACCCCGGAGGCGCGCCCGTCGGGGCTCAGGATGCGGCGCACGCTGGACCCCGTGCGGATGGTGACCCCGCTGGCCTGAGCTGCGGCCGCCAGCGCGTTGGCCAGCGTGGCGCTCCCGCCGCGCACGAACGCCCACGTCCCGCGGTTCGCCGCGGCGAGGAAGTGGTGGACGAGCCCGAACGCGGTCCCCGGAGACCAGGGACCGCGGAACATCCCGGAGAGCGCATCCACGGACAGGGAGGCTTTGAGCAGCTCCCCCTCGAACCACTCCCCAAGGTACTCATGGAGGCTCATCGGCGGCATCCTCAGGAACTCGTACATGGTCTGCCGCCCCAGCCGTCGCAGCTTGAGCGCCCGCCCGAGGAGAAACCAGCCGTCCGCGATGGTCGGCTCCTCGATGCTCGGTGGAATCGACAGAAGGAGCGGGTCGAGGATCCGGGCCACCTCACCCATGAACGCGAGGAACCGAGGGTATGCGGCCGCGTCGGCGGCGGAGAGGCGGCCGATTTCGAACTGCGCCTTCCGCACGTCGTGCCAGAGGCGCAGGGCCTTTCCCCCTTCGCCCACGATCGCGGCGGCCGGCTCGAAGGGCACGAAGGAGAGCCCATACCGGACGAGCTCGAGCTCGTCGACGATCTCGTGCCGGAGGAGACCGCAGAGCGCGGCACCCGTCGGGGCGCGAAAGCCAGGATGGATCTCCTCTGTGGTTACCGCGCCTCCTAGGGAGGCGCGCTGCTCGAGGACCAAGACCCGACGTCCGGCACGTGCGAGGTACGTCGCCGCCACAAGGCCATTGTGGCCCCCGCCGATCACCACCGCGTCGTACGCGCCCGGCACGCTCACACCCGCCGTAGGCTCATATCTTTGAGGACTTCAAGGGCCGCGTTCCGACCGGGGGCGCCCATGACTCCGCCCCCAGGATGCGCGCCCGAACCGCAGAGGTAAAGGCCCCGGACCGGCGTCCGGTACTGCGCCCAACCCGGGACGGGCCGGAAGAACAGGAGCTGGTTCGGCGTCAATTCGCCGTGGAAGATGTTGCCGCCCGTGAGCCCGAATTCCTGCTCGAGGTCCCAGGGGCTCAGGACCTGCTTCCCGACGAGGAGGTCGCGGATCTTCGGGACGTGTTCCTCGATCGTGTCCACGACGGTCTCCCCGAACTCCTCGCGTCGCTCGGGCCACGTACCCTTCCGGAGGTGGTACGGAGCGTACTGGACGAAGTTGGACATGACGTGCGTCCCGGGCGGCGCGAGCGTGGGGTCCAGGGTCGAGGGGACGCACATGTCGATGTACGGACGATGCGAGAAGTCCCCATACTTGGCGTCCTCGTACGCCCTCTCCATGTAGTCCATGCTGTCCCCGATCGTCACGTCCCCCTGGAGATGGGGGCCGTAGCCCGGGAGGACCTTGAAATCGGGGAAGGAACTCAGCGCGAGGTTCACCTTGCCCGACGAGCCCTCGATGTTGAAGTTCCGGATGCCGCGCACGAAATCCTCCGGGAGGGTTTGCGGGTCCAGGAACTTGAGGAACGTTCGCTTGGGGTCGCAGTTCGAGAGGACGACCCGGGAGAGGATCCGCTCGCCCGTGGCAAGCTCCACGCCGATCGCGCGGCCGTCCCGGACAAGGATCTCCCGGACCTCGGCGTTCGTGCGGATCTGGGCGCCGAGGTTCGCCGCGGACGCGGCAATCGAGGCGCTGAGGGCGCCCATGCCTCCCCGGACGTAGCCCCAGGAACGGTAGGCCCCGTCGATCTCCCCCATGGAGTGGTGCAGGAGCACGTATGCCGTGCCCGGAGATCGGGGGCCCAGGAGCGTGCCGATGATCCCGCTCGCGCAGAGCGCGGCCTTCAGCAGATCGCCCTCGAACCACTCGTCGAGGTAGTCCGCCGCGCTCATGGTCATCACGCGCGCGAACTCGTAGACCTCTTCCTCGGTCAGCTCTTGGAGGGGCGCGGCGAGCTTCATGAGCTTGCGCAGTTCGTTCGGATTGAACGAGGCCAGATCGGGCGGTGCCATGTCGAGCAGGGGCTGGATAAACTTGCACAGCCGAACCATCAAGGCGTCGTACCGCGGAAGGACTTCCGCATCGTGCTTGGAGAACGCGAGAACCGCATTGTGCGTGTCCTCCTCGTCGCCCCGGTAGAAGAGGTACCGCCCATCCCTCGCCGGGACGAAGTTGCACTCCTGGGGGATCACCGTGAGTCCGAACCTGGGCAGCTCAAGTTCGCGAATCACGACGGGCCGGAGCATGCTGCAGACGTACGAGCAGACCGTGAACTTGAACCCGGGAACGACTTCCTCGGTGACCGCGGCTC
>DASQGG010000196.1 GCA_035632695.1 Thermoplasmata archaeon | reverse complement strand
TCGGCGGATGGAGGTCCATCCACGAGCGGTTTTCGGGGTCGTACTGCCACGTTGCGTTCAGAGAGGTCACACCGTCCCATCCTCCGAACAGGACGAATCGGTCCGATTTGCTGCTGTACGCCATCATGGCCCCGGCCATCGCCGGCGGCGAGAGTGGTGGAGAGACTTCCGTCCACGCTCCAGGGCCTGTGTCGACGACGGTGGACACATGCGACGTGGCATGCCCGAACCCGGGCACCCAGACCGCCGTCCACACGAGTGCCGCCAGGAGGACGCCCCCGATGAACTTCCCCGAGGAGACCACGCCCCTTCCGCCCTCCGCGGACTAGAGTCCGCCTCTCCCATAAGTCTCGTCAATGAGCTGGAGCGTCCTTCGAATGTCATATCCCGCGCGGGCGACGATTCGGTCCTTCGTCACGATCTTCCGGACTCCGACGAGGGGACGCGAGAGGAACACCAGGTACGAAAACCTCTTGGTGGTCAGGGAAACCAGGAGTCCGTTCCGCTCGGCGAGGACCTTTAGCGTGTGGTTCTCCGAGATGACCTTGTCCTGCCGGTCTCCCGCCACGGCGATCACGTGAACGTCCTCCGGTACGCGTCGCCGAGGTCATCGTACTTCTGGGACTCGTACGCGCAGAACCCGGGCTCGATGACGGTCCGGAAGCGCGCGGCATTCCGCCCCTCCCGTCGGAGGCGGGAGTTGCGCAGCGCTCCGACAATCCACAGGTAGGGACCGAGGACAAGGAATGCCAGGGCATTCGCCGCGGCCCATTGCGTCCCGCGGGGATCACGCTCGGCTCCAGGCTCCCGAGCACTCTCGTCTAGGCGCATCCGATACAGGGACGGGAACCAAGTCTCCATCCAGGGTGACGCCGCTAGTAGATCGTGGTAGAATTCGGAACCGTGGAGGATTCTCAGATTGAGCGCCTCCCGGGCAAAGAGGGGCTCGCGAGCTTCGCGGAACCCTGACTCGCAGCGTTCGGTCTCTTCCAGGCGGTTGAAGCAGAACACGGGAGCGCGCGGGTGCCGGGCCCGGTTCAGGCGCGCCAGCCCCAGGGCGATCAGGAGGGTGATCCATAAGCGACGCCGGGGCGTGACGACGAAGAAATCGATGTCGTCGTCCAGCTTCGTTCCGCCGTACGCGACGGAGCCGGATACCGCCACCAGCTCCGTCCAGGGTGAGAACCGCACGAGGGACGCCGCGAAGCCGCGAGCGAGCGCGACTCGGTCCCGGGTGAGCGTGCGTTGGTCTCTCCGACGGGCGACGAGGGCGGTGTCCGCTCGAGGCGCGACCTCACCATCATTCACGACGAGTTCGTCCCGGAGAGCGTAATCCTCCTCGATGAATCGAACGACGGCGTCCGCGTCTCCAAATCTTTCGCGGGGGAGCAAGACTCGTAGCTCGTCCGCGGACATCGTGCTCTCGTTTGCAGCGGCGATGCCGACCAAGGTCCTGATCCGCTCCCGGACATGACGGAGTGCTTCCGTATCCGAACCGCGTGCGTCCGACGGCGTGGCTACGGAGGGCTGGCCCATGGGCAGGGGAGGTGAGAGCTTGGAGCCGGCCAACTTCTTCGCGGTCCGTAGCGCCGTCTTCCCCTCCTCCATGAGCCAAAGTCGTTGCCGATACTAGCGGTTTGCTTGTGCTCCGTCACGGGTGCCGAGCAAATCCGACAGGAGCAGGAGCCTCTGCACCCGCTCCTTGAGCGGGGGATATCGGCTGAAGATGCCGCGGCTCCTCCCATAGATGCTGAGCCCCCACGTGGACTTGGGAGGGACTCCGCGGTCGGCAATCTTGAGCAAGGCCGAGGCGAGCGCCGCAGGCTTGCCCGTGGATCGCCCGCTCGCCTCGTCCGCGAGATACTCTCGCTCGCGGTGGACGGCGGGGTCGAAGAACTTGCTGAACGGATCGAAGAAGAGGATGCGGGAGAACACGATCGAGAACACCTTGAATTCTGCATCGTGGTGTTTGAGGTGCATGAGTTCATGCGCGACGCTCGCCTCGATTTCCTCTCGGTCCAAGAGTCCAAGGAGACCGCGTGAAACCAGGATCGAGGCTTGCTTCCCAGCGACTGCCATGGCCAAGGGCGCGTCTTGGTCGACGACCCGGACGGGCACACGCTTCGTGCTCTCGAACTCGGCCAGCAGGTCGACGTAGTCTTGGACCCAGCGGTACTCCGGAGGCAGGTCCATGCGGTTGAACTTCCGGATTGCCCATCGGGCGGCAAACCTCCAAACAAGGTACGAAAGGAGGGAGGCGGCGGCGAGGGCGACGAGGACCGCGCCTGCGGCTGCCATACGGATCCCCGACGTTTCGTAGGCCACCATGTCCGACTTCATGACGCATAGGAACAGGCTTGCCGCGACGAACGCCCAGAAGAAGATCGTCAAGACGTAGAACCCGGTGAGGAGGCTGACGCGCAGCTTCGCGTTCCGCGCGTTCGCCAGGAACACGTAGAGCAGCGTGCCCATGGACGCCGCGCAGACGGCAACGATGGTGAGCGTGATCGGCGAGGACCAGTAGGCGACGAGCGCATCGATGATCGGATCAAGCAGGTCAGTCATGCGCGCTTTCCTTCTTCCGGCGCGAGGCGACCTGGACCTCCAGTTCCTCGACCTGGCAGGGGGCGAGCTTGTCCGAGCTGTCCAGCAAGTAGGAGACCGCGGCGCCGCCGAACGTGTCGAGTACGGAGTCCACCATGGCGGCCATGGCCTTCCGGTACGCACGTCCGTCCTTGATTCGGTAGAACACGCGTTTCTCGCTCTGTTTGCGCAACGCAACCAGGTCTTTCTCAACGAGCCGATACAGGGTTGTCGTTACGGAGGTGTACGCGACATGACGGTCCTGGAGGACCTCTTCGTAGACCTCCCCCGAGGTGGCCTCGCCAAGCGTCCTCACGGCTCGGAGGACGGCCAGTTCGAGCTCGCCAAGTTCCACGGATGACTATAGCGATAGTAATCTTATTAAAGTTTGCCCCATGAGCGCGTCAAATGCGTGTTTCGGGGTCCCTCAAAGGCCATCGGCCTGGTTCGCCAGGTCGCCGAACCGCTCCGTGAGGATGTCCAGGGCGCGCAGGAGAACCTCCTTGGCGCTCAGGGACCCGTCCGTCTCGAACTGGAGGACAAAGCGCGTCGGGTCGCTGGCGACCTTGACCGAGTCGACCTTGAACGCTTCCTTGAACCTCCCGCACAGAGTGCAGTCGTCCGGGAGCTCCACGGTCTCCTCGATTGCAGAGGTTGTGAGCATGTGGGCGGAGCAGAAGGGCACGCTCGGGTCGAGCGCATCGACGGTCTTCGTGCCCGCCTTCACGATCGGGTAGTACGCGTAGCCGACCCCGTGGGTCGCCTGCCACTTCGCGTGGTCCTTGCCCGTGCCGAGTTGCGCAGTCGCGTAGATCAGGATCGCTTGGCCCTCCGCGAGCTGGACGATCGGGATGCCCTGGTCCTTGGGGCGCAGCTTGGTGTCCCCGATGGGCTCCATGTCCGCCGAGGTCACGAGCCCGGGACCGCGCTTGTTCAGGGAGTAGATGATCGTGCAGCTCGGGCAGCCCTCGCCGTGGCAGCTGGGGCAGTCCTCGCGGCGGTTGTACAGGTCTAGGTCCGTCGGGATCGGGACGAGCCCGAGGCGGTGGGCGATCATCTCGTCGAACAGGGGGGCGAT
>DASQGG010000195.1 GCA_035632695.1 Thermoplasmata archaeon | reverse complement strand
GATGACTTAATCACCTGCGCGACGGCCGGCTCCGTGTCCCCGTAGTGGCCATCGCTGTTGTACCACAGGTCAATCGTCAGCTTCGAGCGCGGCGTCGTCAAAATCACCGCGGCCGCGGCAGCCGCAACGATGACCACCACTATCACACCGACTAGGATGTACAGCATTCTCTTTTGCACGGTCTCCCTCCCCCAGCGCCCGCGAAGATCCGTTAGTGGCTGGGATCCGACCGCAATCGAGACGTGAACACTTAAGGGCATCGGAAGTACGCTAACCGCGCTCAGACCCGAAATCTTCGAGCCGGTGGGACATCCGTCGAACCGCGCGCAGCCGGTCGAGCACGCCTCGCACCCGGGAGGCGTTGAACCCACGCTCCTGGCAGAGGAAACGAAGGATCCCGGCCTCGTCCACACGCGCGGGTCGGAGGTCGGCGGGCTCGGTCACGGGAGGAGTTCGGAAGAAGGCGCGGATCGCCTCGAGGTCGGGCGGCAGTTGGTCTCGGACGTCCGGGGGCGCACGATCGAGGGACCCCCATTCCCGCACGCGCTTGACGGCGGTCTTGGGTCCGATGCCTTTCACGCCCTCAAAGAAATCCGTGCCTACGAGGATCGCGGCGTCGATGAGCTGCTCGCGCGTGAGTCCGAGCTTTCGCAGGTTCTCCTCCAGGTCGAGGACTTCGGGCGGGACGGCCCGCGAGCGACCCTGGCTCGGGAGGAACTCCGTCGAGCCGACCGCCAAGAACCGCACGAGCCGAGGGGCCCCGAACAGCAGGGAGTCGTAGTCCTTGGAGCTCGCCGCCCAGACGTCCCCGCGTCGGGCGAGGAACGCGGCTTCCGCCTCGCCCTCGCTGGGCGACTGTACCCAGGGGATGCCCAGGAGGGTGAGCAACGTTTTGGCGTCGTCGATCATCGGCCGCGTCAGACGCGTCGCGCTCACCGCCTTCGACCAGGCCGTCGCGACGTCCCCGGACGCCACCGCGGCGGCGTACTCCTGTTCGGCTTTGGCCCGCGCCTCGCGCCGCCGCTCGATCTCCGCTCGCTTGAGGTCCGGGGGCGGACCGTCGAAGACGAACACAGGCCGGATCCCGAAGTCGGCCAGGAGCCGGGTGGTCCGGAACATGAGGCCGTTCAGGTGGGAGGTGACGCGACCCTGGGCGTCCATCAGGGGCCGGGCGTCCCGAGTCCGCAGGACGGAGAGGAACTGGTAGAGCTCCAGATTCCCGTCGACGGCCACGCTCCGGCCCCGCAACGCCTCCAGGCTCGTGGCGTGCCGCACGACGATTGGGGTGAGGTTCACGCCCATGGCGGAAGCGCATCACCCCGCGGCGTTAACTCTTTCGCGGGGGGGCTCGACGCAGGAAGCATGCCCGTTCCGGCATAGGCGAGCGGCGAGGCACTCCACGTCAACGACGGTCCGCCTCTCGCCGAAGGACCTCAAACGCCCACCCCTCCCGTTCCGCGCGGATGGCCTCGAGGTCCAAGATCGCCTCCTCCCGCGGCAGGCTGAGGAACAGCTTGCCGACGTGTTTGCAGAACTCGCGCTCCAGGGCAACCTTCTCCCAGTCCTCGCAGTCGTGGGACAGGCGACGCCCGCCGCGGTCCAGCTCGATCCGGTAGTCCTTGACGCGGGCGAGCACCGTGGTCCCGTCGCGGGTGATCTCCACGTCCTCGGGGTCGATCGCCTTGGCTCGCTCCAGGCGACGGGGATCGAGGAACGCGGCGAGGAGGTCCTGGAAGTGGGCCTCGGCGTGCGGGTCCGCGCCGAAGTCCTCCAGGGTGGTCGGCCTCATCTTGACGGCGTCGGTCGCGGCGCGCTTGCGGAAGTTCGCGATTCGACCCAGGGCGCGCGCCTTCGCCTCGTCCTGGACGCCGAGCATGCGGAGGATCTGGAGGCAGTTCTCCGGCGCATACCCGTGGTAGTGGTTGTTGAAGAAGCCGAACACGGTCTCCGCCTGGGAGGCAACCTGCTCCAGGCGCGGGACCCACTCCTGGAGTTGGTCCTCCGGGTAGCGGTAGTTGTACCAGGGCTCCTGGCCGTGCCCGTGCCACCGGACGTACGCCACGCGGGACGTGACGTGGAGGTCCGGCGGCAGCAGGGGCTCGTCCACGATCGCATAGGCGACGCCCGTGGACCGCAGGAGGTCGAATGCCTCCAGGGCCATCCAACTCCGGTTCCGTGGCTCCAGGGCGAACGTGAAGTCGCGCGGGAGGACGTCGAGGAAGCGGTGGACCGCGGGCTCGTCGAACCGGAGGCGGGGAGGGAGCTGGAGCAGGAGCGGCCCGAGCTTGCCTTGGTCCAGAAGGGGTCGCATGAGTTCGCAGTACGCCTTCAGGTCCACCTCCGCGCCCCGCGCGACGTCTAAGAGACGGTCGTGGGTCACGGTCTGCGGTACCTTCGCGGCGAACACGAACTCGTCGGGCGTGTACTTGCCCCAACCGATCACCATGCCCGGCGAGGGCGCGCGGTAGAACGTGGAGTTGATCTCGGCGGTGTCGAACACGCGCGCGTACGCCGCGAGCTTGGACTCGCTCGCGTTGCGGTAGAAGGGACCGATCCATTCCTGGTAGTCCCATCCGCTACAGCCGAAGCGCAGGCGGGCCATGGGACCCACCCTATCGCGCGCGCGGTACATGAGCGTATTCCGGGAACCACTTTCGCGGGCCTCTCCCGCGCGGCCTTATGCCCGCTCGCCCTTGGAGGCCGCATGGGCCGGATCCTCGCGGGTGCGGGCGGCTGGGGATACTTCTCCGGGGGCCTCGTACCGTACGCCCGAGCGTTCCCCTTCGTCGAGGTGAACGCGACCTTCTACCGCAGGGTCAGCGAGTCCGGGGCACGCCGGTGGCGCGCCAGCGTGCCCCGCGAGTTCACGTTCTCGGTCAAGGCCCATCGGGACGTCACCCACGGGGCCGGCCTTCGGGCCACCCCTGCCGCCCGTGCCGCCTTCGCCGCGACCGCGCGGGTGGCCTCCATCCTCCGTGCGCCGTTCGTGGTCCTCGAGACGCCCGCCTCCCTCGCGCTGGGACCCGACGAGCTGGCCGGCCTGCGAGCGTTCGCCGAGATGACCCCCGAAGGCGTGCGGCTCGGCCTCGAGGCCCGAGCCTACGCCGAGGGCCCCCTGCCGGCCTCCGTGGCACGAACCCTGGAGGAGCACCGGGTCCTCGATGTGGTGGATCTGTCCCGCAGCGCGCCCCGCGTCGAGGCGGACGTCGTCTACACGCGGCTGTTCGGGAAGGGCAAACACAACGTGTACGAGTTCGACGACGAAGAGCTGCAGGCGCTCGACCGCTCCGGGAGGGACGCGGAGACCGTGGCGTACGCCTTCCACGGCGTCCGGATGTACAAAGATGCCGCACGCTTCCTTACGTTCCGCCGCACGGGCTCGTTCCCGCCGGCGACCGGCTCGGTGGGCCTGGACTCCCTCGCGGAGGTGCTCGCGCCGGATGCGAGGTTCCCGGCGACCCGGGAGGAGCTAGTCCGCGACCAAGGATGGAAGGTAATCGACCTCAGGCCTGATCGCCGAGCGCACGCGTGGACGATCCTCTCCGAGCTTCCTGTCAGGCTGTATCGCAGCCTCGACGACGTACGATCCGCAGCGTCCGGGAACCCGTTGTTTTCGAAAGAATGAGGTCGCGGAGGAGCGTACCGTCCCCGGGGAGCCGGCGTCCCGAGGCGGCTCGATTTCGGACATCCTAAAGCCGAATCCTCCGGCGAGGGACCCGGCACATTGCGTTGTAGTAGCGCATACTACAAAGGGTTTAAAATGGACACGGTTCTACGTCCGGGAACAAGAGGTGCCAAGCGCATGTCTCTTTGCGGCACTGATTACGCGATCGGCGCAGTCCGGAACATGTACCGGGAATCGAGGCAGGACAACGCGATGGTCGTCATGCCTTCGAAGCTCCAGAAGGGGCTGCCCCGGCGCACAGGTTCCCTGTGCCCCGAATGCCTGAAGGTCATCCCCGCGACGCTCTACATCGGCGACGGCGCGCTCAAGATGAAGAAGACCTGCAAGGAGCACGGCGAGTTCGACGAAGTCTGCTGGTCCGACGCGGAGATGTACCTCAAGGCGGAGAACTGGGCGTTCGACGGCGTCGGCCTGGAGAACCCCCAGATCGTGGACGCCAAGGTCTGCCCGTACGAGTGCGGTCTGTGCAACCTTCACTACTCGGCCACGTCCCTCTGCAACATCGACACGACGAACCGCTGCAACCTGAAGTGCCCGATCTGCTTCGCGAACGCGAACGCCGCGGGCTACGTGTTCGAGCCCACGTTCGACCAGCTCGTCTATGAGTTTGCCGTCCTGCGCGCCCAGCGCCCCATCCCGGTGCCGGCGATCCAGTTTGCCGGCGGCGAACCGACGATCCACCCCCAGTTCCCGGAGATCGTGCAGGCGGCCCACGACATGGGCTTCCCCCAGATCCAGGTGGCCACGAACGGCATCCGGATCGCCACGGAGGAGGGCTTCCTGGACAAGATCTCCGAGGCCGGGATGAACACAATCTACCTGCAGTTCGACGGCCTCCGCGAGGAGAACTACATCAAGGCCCGCGGACGCCCGCTCCTGGACATCAAGCTCCGCGCGATCGAGAAGATCCGCGAGCGCGGCAAGAGCGGCAAGGTCACCCCAACGATCTGCCTGGTTCCGACCATGGTGAACTCCTTCAACGACGACCAGGCGGGCGAGATTCTGAACTTCGCGATTCAGAACCGCGACGTCGTGAAGGGCGTGAACTACCAGCCCGTGTCCCTCACGGGGCGCATCCCCGAGGAGGACCGCAGGAAGCTCCGCTACACCCTGTCCGACCTCGCGTACGACCTCGAGGAGCAGACGGGCTACCTCACGCGGGACGACTGGTACCCCGTGCCGTTCGTCGCGCCGATTTCCGAGCTCGTCTCCGTGCTCACGGGGATCGCGAAGCCGTCCTTCACGTCCCATCCGGCGTGCGGGCTCGCGTCCTACCTCTTCCTCGAGAACGGCCGGGACCCCGTGCCGATCACGCGGTTCATCGACGTCGAGGGGCTCATGGAGGACATGTGGCTCCTGGCGCAGGACACGAAGGGCAAGAAGATCAAGTTCACGTCCAAGCTCAAGGCGCTCCAGCTCCTGAAGCGGCACTTCCGCCCCGAAGAGGCGCCCGAGGGCATGGGCCTGACCAAGATGCTCAAGATCCTGGACAACATGTTCACGAAGGGCGACAAGAAGGGCGCCGCGGAGTTCTCCTGGTCGACCATGTACATCGGCGGCATGCACTTCCAGGACAACTACAACTACGACATCGAGCGCGTGAAGCGGTGCGTGATCCACTACGCGACCCCGGACGGCAAGGTCATCCCGTTCTGCGCGTACAACACGGGCCCGAACTTCCGCGAGGAAATCGAGAAGAAGTTCGCCGTGCCCATGGAAGAGTGGCGGGCCCGACATGCCTGAAGCCGCGGCCATCGCGATCCGTCCCTCCGTGAGGGACAACGGGATCATGGCGATCGACGACATGCTCTGCATGCACTGCGGGGCGTGCGTCGGCACGTGCCCGACGAACGCGATCTTCCTGAACGAGGTCTACCTTACGTTCAACGAGGACTGCACCCAGTGCGGCATGTGCGTCAAGGTCTGCCCCGTGGGCGCGATCGACTACCCGCGCGGTCACAAGCTCCACACGATGAAGTGAGCTGCCACCTAGACGGCTCAGTCTCCTTCCCCGCTAGGAGCCTCGCGGAAGAGACTCGTGATGCTCCACCTTGATGATCACGTTCGGTTTGATGCGCGCTCCGGTCTCTGCGGACACGGCAACTGCGGGCAGAAGGTGATTCAGGACTTGCTCGGCGGTCATCCGAAAGACTCGGCCTCGTGCGCTCACCTTCAGCCAACCCATCTCGTCCCGGTAGTAGCGCTCCCTGAAGTTCCGGTTGCCCATCACGATGACGTAGCTGTCGTTGGTCAGGTTCATGCCACACTCACTCCCTGTTCTGCCGCGGGCCTTGTCGGCGATCGCAGCAGCCCGAGCCGACGGAGGAGGCACGTCGGCCGGGTCCAAGGATTTTGTGGCGATCCCACACGCGAGCCGCCGTTCCCAGTAGTTTCTTATATGCCCTCCCGATGAGTACGCCGGGTTCGTTATGCCCAACTTCCAGTGTGATGTCTTGGTCGTCGGCGCCGGCCCCGCCGGCTCCATGACGGCCCGCTACGCGGCGATGAACGGCTGTGACACGGTCCTCATCGAGAAGCGCCAGGAGATCGGCTCGCCCGTGCGCTGCGGCGAAGGCCTCGCGCGGCACTTCGTGGAGGACACGAAGCTGCCGTACAACCGCAGGTGGATCGCCGCGGAGGTCAAAGGGGCCAAGATCTTCTCCCCGAACGGCACGGAACTCACGATCGAGGAAGCTTCCGCGGGCAACGAGGTCGGCATCGTGCTGGAGCGGGACGCGTTCGACAAGGCCGTGGCGAAGGAGGCCGCGAAGGCCGGGGCGCGCATCCTGCTCAAGACCACCGCGACCGCGGTCCTGAAGGAAGACGGCACGATCACGGGCGTCCGCGTCAAGCAGCTCGAGGACGAGTTCACGATTGACGCGAAGTGCGTCCTGGCCGCGGACGGGTACGAGAGCCAGGTGGGCCGCTGGGCCGGATTACGGACGTTGC
>DASQGG010000194.1 GCA_035632695.1 Thermoplasmata archaeon | reverse complement strand
TTTCCGAAAGTGCGGTGCGGAACGCGAGTCCGCGTACTACGACGGGACGTACCACGACGTCATCGAGATGGAGTTGCTGAAGTCCGAATGGGATGCGCGCAAGGCCGGACCCAAGCCCAGGCGGGAGCGGCGCTAGGCGAGCCTCACGCCTTCAGGCGGTCCGCGTAGTGCTTGCGAAACTTGCGCACCTTGGGCGAGATGACCGCCATGCAGTATCCCGCGTACGGGTTCTTGCGGTAGTAGTCTTGGTGGTACTCCTCGGCGCGGTAGAAGTTCGCGAACGGAGTGACCTCCGTGACCACCGGATCGTCCCACACCCGTTGGGCCTGCAGCTCGGCGAGGACGCGGCCCACGGTGGCCTTCTGCTCGGGAGAGTGCGTGAACACCGCGGATCGGTACTGCGTGCCCGTGTCGGCTCCTTGGCGGTTCAGCGTCGTCGGGTCGTGCACGGTGAAGAAGATCCGGAGGAGGTCCTCGTAGGAGATGACTGCCGGGTCGAACGTGATCTGGACGGCCTCTGCGTGGCCCGTGGTGTCCGTGCAGACGTCCTCGTAGCTCGGGTTCGCCACGTCGCCTCCCGCGTACCCGACCTCCGTCTTCTCGACGCCTCGAAGCTCACTGAACACGGGCTGCAGGCACCAGAAGCAGCCGCCCGCGAGCGTGGCCACCTCGGACCCGTGGCGGGGTTCGCTTGGCATGAGGAATCATGGAACCCGGTCCCGGTTAAGCCTTTCCCGCAATCACGGATGCCCGCCGCGGTGGGCGGCAACCCGGTCTTCGCAGGGTCCGGCCCCTTGAAATAGCGAAGTCCCGTTCGCCGTGACGGGCGCACATCCGGGAGGAGCGAGGGCATGCGCAGGAAAGCGACGCGTCGTCTGGACGACTGCCTGTCCGTCCGGGGAAGCCAGCTCTTCGTCGAGGACTGCGACGCCACAACGCTCGCACGCCGGTTCGGGACGCCCTGCTACGTGGTCTCCGAGGACCAGCTGCGCCGCAACGTTCGCCGCTTCCGGGAAGGGTTCGCCCAGGCGTGGCCCGAGGGACCCGTGCACATCCTCCCGTCGATCAAGGCGAACTTCACGCTCGCCCTCCTCCGCATCCTGGCCTCCGAGGGTACCGGCTTCGATACGTTCGGGCCCAGCGAGCTCCGTGCGGCGCTGTCCTCGGGGGCCGATCCAAGCCTGATCTCCGTGAACGGATCGAGCAAGGACAAGAGCCTCCTGGAGGCCGCGGTCCGTGCGGGGGCCCGAGTCACTCTGGACAGCGTCGAGGAGGCACGGCTCGTGCGCCGCGTCGCCCGGGACCTGAAACGGCGTGCGAGGGTCCGATTCCGGCTGCGTCCGTCGTACGAAGGTCTCGATCAGCCTTCCGATTTCTACGAGGACGACACGCCGATACGGGTGGCGGCCCAACAGTACAAGCCCGGGATCCCCTTGGCCGATCTGATCGGATTAGGCCCCAGCATCCTTTCGGCCCGCGAGGTCGAGGTCACGGGCGTCATGGCGCATCTGGGGCGGCACAGCGCGGACCTCGATGTGTGGCGCGGCATGGTCCGGAGTTTCGTGGAGGCCATCGACGCGCTTTCGGAAGCCTGGGACGGATGGGAGCCGAAGGAGATCGACCTGGGTGGGGGCTTCGCAACGCGACGCGACCCAACGGGTCGGCTCACAGCGCGCGGAGCGAACCGGTCTCCGGAGGATTTCGCTCCGACGGTCGAGGCCTATGCGGGCGCGCTCACGGGCGCGCTCCGGACCGAGCTGTCCCGACGCGGTTTCAGCGCGAACGGGAAGGTCCTCGAGGTGGAGCCGGGCCGCAGCCTGTTCGCGGACGCGGGCATCCATCTGACCACGGTCCGCCACCTGAAGGCCCAGGACGAGCCGGTGGCCCGTCGCTGGATCGAGACGGACACCACCGAGATGTTCCTCCTCGATGGGATCGTCGAGCACAATCGCTGGACGCCGATCGCGACCGGCCGCGCGGACGAGGAAGCCACGCACACGGCCGACGTGGTCGGGATCTCCTGCGGCTTCGACGTGATCGTGCCGGATGCCCGGCTCCCCGACCTCGTGCCCGGAGACGTGATCGCCTTCCTCGACACGGGCGCCTACCAGGATGCATGCGCGAACAACTTCAACGGCCTTCCTCGGCCCGCGACGATCCTCGTGCACGGCCATCGAGCCGAAGTCGTGAAGCGCGCGGAGGCCATCGAGGACGTCTTCCTCAGGGACAGGATTCCCGCCCGGCTGCGTCGAACGGCGCCCGAGGTGCGGCGATGAGAGTCCTCGGCCTCGACCATGTCTCCGTCACCGTGGCGGACCTGGAGCGCTCCTTGGGTTTCTACCACGGGCTCCTCGGCATCCGTGTCCTCGGCACGGGCGTTGAGGAGAGTCCGTCCGTAACCGCGGTCACCGGCGCGAGGGCAGCACGATTCCGCTACGCGGACCTGGACCTGGGTTCGGGTCAGATCCTGGAGCTCCTTCAGTACTTGACGCCGCGAGGCAAACCTCATCGCCCGGAAGTCTACGACCCCGGGAGTGGGCACCTGGCGGTCCGCGTCGACCGGCTCGAGGCGGCCCTCGGAGCGCTGAGGCACGCGGGGTTTGAACCCCGGTCGGAGCCCGTGGAACTCGACGAGCCGGCGTGGTGGGCCGGAGCTCGCGTCGTGTACGTCACGGACCCGGATGGGGTGACCGTGGAGCTCGTCGAGCGGAGGCGCACACCCCTGCGAGAATCCCAGGGCGCGAATCGGCACCGCGGCTCCCGCTAGCCCAGGTCCTTCCGCATCCGGATTTCGCGGACGCCGGGTCCGATGGAACGCGTCCAGTCGTTCTCCTCTTCGTGCGTGATGCGATATCCGAGGTGCTTCCACCAGGGGAGCGATTTCCAAGGGACCCCGGCTGCATTCCGGCTTGTCCCGAGGGTCACGCCCCGGCGACCCAAGGCCTTCGCGCGATCTTCAACGAATCGCACAAGGGCCGTGCCGATGCCGCGGCCCTGCAAGTCCCTTGCCACGTCGACGTTCACGAGTTCGAGATCCTCCTCGCGGTCCTCGACGGTCACATACCCGACGACGCGCCCATCCAGCTCCGCTGCGAACACCTGTTCCTTCTGTACGACGTTCGGCGCGCGCCAGGCGGCCGAGAGCCGACCGACATTGGCGAACGTGTGGGCTTCCCGAGGCGTCCCGAATCCGAGGTCCTCGGACGCGTCGATCGAGGCGTTGTGCACGCGCACGATTTCCGAGACGTCCCCGCGACCAGCGAGCCGGACGCGGACCGCGAGGCGTTTCGTCACGGGTCGGGATTCGCGCCCGACCCTATCCCGCTTTCGCAGATCCTCGTCCCGGGCGTCGAAGGACGGTTGGACGTCACGAATCGCCGCAACGCCTTTGTACGCGGCCACGCGTTCCCGCGGCCCATGTCCGACCTCTGGCTCGGCGACGTGGGCATCCGGGTCACGAACCTCGCGAAGTCCCTCGAGTTCTACACGAAGGTGCTCGGGCTCCAGGAAATCGACCGGGGCGGGGACGACGAGGGCCGATACGTCCTGCTCAAGGACGCCCGGTCGGGACAGCGCCTCGAGCTGAACTGGTACGCGGAGACCAGCCCCTTCGCCGGGAGATACGTCTCGGGAGAAGCGCTGGACCACTTAGAGGTCCGCGTGAAGAGCGTGCCCGCGATCCTCGAGCGCCTCCGGACCCTCGGAATCGAGCCCGCGACGAAGAAGCTCTGGGTGAATCGCAGGGCCGTGGAGAAGCTCCGCTCGGATGCGCACATGAGCCAAGTCATGGGCCGGGATGTCTGGACCCTCAAGAACGGCCACCGGATCGTGTACATCCAGGCTCCGGACGGGATCTTCCTCTGCCTGTACGACCATCCCGAGGAGGCATGGGACGGCCCGATCCCGGACCGCTACTGAGTCCCGCCCCGATGCGTCTCGCGGGGACGGGCCCGCGTCCCCTCACTTGGAAACGAGGACCTGGATTTCCGTGTGGCTCCACGCCTTCGCGTCGGTCCACGGGTTGCCCGAGTAGACCTCGCGCCAGATCCGGTCCCGCTTGATCGTCTTGTCCTTCTTCCGCCACCGCAGCCAGTCGCTGAGGCCGTGGTACACCACGCGCGGGGAGACCACGTCGGGGTTGAACGAGACCGTGGCGATGGGCGACGCGGGGAACGTGCGGACGCGCACCTTCCCGTCGCCCTTCACGGAGCCCTTGACCTCGATTGCCACGTCGAAGCGGTAGCGCTTGCCTTCCGTGTCCTCGGAGAAGAACCACTTGCCGGTCCTCAGGGCCTTGGCCTTCGCCCACTTCGCG
>DASQGG010000193.1 GCA_035632695.1 Thermoplasmata archaeon | reverse complement strand
ACCAGGGAGCGATCATCCCGTCCGGGTTCAGGTCGATCCCCAGCTGGTAGAAGCCGACGCACGAGGACCGCGTGGTCCCGTACAGGTTGAGGGCGTTGATCTGGAAGCTCAGGATGCCCGTCTGCGGTGTGTCCCAGGAGTGCAGGACCATCTCCGCACTCACGGTCGTGTACGCGGGCAGGAGCTGGACGACGAGTCCGGACCCCTGGCCGTAGCCCATCATGTTGTTGTATCCGGGGAGGTACGTCGGGATGCCGTACGTGGTGAGGATGACGTTCGTGTAGAACACGGTCCCGGACGTCGTTTCGAGCAGGCTCCCCGCGGTCGACCCGGCCTCGGGCACGCTGAGGTTCGCCGCGACGACGTCCGTGCGGTCCACGAACAGTTGTAGGGTCCAGGCGACGGACGACTTGGTGCTCACGTTGACCAGGTTGCCCGTGAGGTACACCCAGCCGGCGGGATAGGCGGTGCCCGTGGGAACCGGTTCAATGACCTGCGTGGCCTTGAAATCGGCCCCGGCGACGACGTTCCCGGCCGAGACACCTACCACCGCGACGACGCTGCTCGTCCCGTCCACGAAGGCGAGGTATCCCGAATTCCCACCGGCATCGATCGCGACTTGGAAGGATAGCGTACCGTTCTCACGAGGCAGCGCGTGACTGACCACACCGGACTGGGTCTTCCCGGCGTCCAGTTGGAGTGCCGGCTCGCCCGAGTACGTGGTCGTCGTGCTAATCGTGGCCGTCCCAGACACGGTCGTCCAGCCGTCCAAGGTGCCGTCCTCGAAGTTCGAGACAAACGCGAAGCCTGCGGGCGCGATTCGGGGAGCCCGCACGAGCGGCGGGTGGTACCCCACCGCCTGCGCGGCGACGAGCCCGGGAGCCGAGCTGGAGACCGGTACCGTCGTGAAGACGGCCGCCGCAACCATCAGGACGCCCACAAGAGTCGCGAGCCCAACTGCCAAGAACCCCTTCCGCCCCATGCGGCGGCGGATGGTGGGCTTCCTATTTACGCCTTCATGGAATCCGTCGAGGAGCTCTCGCACGGTCTGCCTGTTTTGCCTAGCCGAACGGCGCAACCTCGTCGATGAGTTCCGCGTGGGAGAGAATCATGCGGCGGCAGCAATAGCGCGTGAGGCCGAGCTCGTCGAGCACCTTGCGGGGCTCCTCGCCACCCCGCGTGCGGTCGAGGAACGGCTGCCAGGCGCTCGAGACGACCTTCCCGCAGGTGAAGCAGCGGACGGGGATGATCATGGAATCACCGGTACGACTTCTGGCGCTTCTTCCGGGCGCCGCGGCCCAGGGGCTTCTTGGGCAGCTTCCGCCGGGTGTCGGGCACGATCAAGGTGCGGTCGTACTCCCGGAACAGGGTCTCTAGGTCCGGGTCGTTCAGGTACTGGACGAGGCCGCGGGCGATCGCGGTGCGCACCGCGTCCGCCTGGCCCATGACGCCGCCTCCCTGCACGTTCACGCTGATGTCGATCGACTCGACCTTCTTGCCGGCGAGCTTCAGTGGCTCCAGGATCTTCATCCGCGCCAGCTCGTGCGGGATGATTTCCACGGGCACGCTGTTCACGCGCACGACGCCTCGCCCCTTCGTGAGGTTCGCCCGGGCCACGGCCATCTTCCGCTTTCCGCTCGCCACGATTGCCTTCGCCATGGGGACACCTAGAACTTGGAGCCGAGCATGCGGGAGACCTCGCCGAGGCTCATCACGGGCCCCTGGGGCGGCCGCTTCGCCGTGGCGATCGTCTCGAACGGTCCCGCCTTGTACTCCGCGGGCACGTCCATGAACACGCGCAGGCGCTTGAGCGCCTCCCGCCCGCGGGCCTGCTGGTGGGGGACCATGCGGCTGATCGTCCTACGGAGGATCATGTCGGGGCGCCGCGGAAAGAGGGGTCCGATGCCCCGCATCCGGCTCGCCGTGCTGCCCCGTTGCCGCTTCTCCAGATACGTGTGGAAGACGCGGCTCCGCGCACCCGTGATGATTGTCTTCTCGGCGTTCACGATGACGATCTCCTCGCCCCGGAGGATGCGCTTGGCGACCTCGGAGGAGAGGCGGCCGACCACATGCCCCGTGCCGTCGATGATCACCGTCATGACTACCCCAGGATCCGGACGCCGCTTCCTTTCGGATTCTGCACCGCGAGCTCGAGCAGGCTCACGGATCGCCCTCCGGCGGCCTCGACCTTCTTCCGAGCGGCGGCCGAGGCCCGGAACGCGGCCACGGTGACCGGAATCGTCAGGTCCCCCGCCGCGAGCAGAACGCCGGGCACGACGACCTGCTCGCCCTTGCCTGCGTAGCGGCTCACGCGGGACAGGTTGACCTCGGACCAGTTCTTTCGGGACCGCTCCAGGCGGTCGGCCACGTCCCGCCAGATTGGGACCCCGTTCTCCCGCGAGAGCTCCCGCAACTCCTGGACAACCCGGGTGAGTTGAGCGTTCGTCTTAGGGGTCCTGGCCATGAGAAGGGGCCTCGCGAAGCGGCGTTAAACCCGTGCTTGATATAAAGGTTTGGGCGACCTCTCCTGGAGGACGCAGCGCGAGGCGCGGACGCCGAAAGGTTCTCGTGCTCGACCGCCCTGCGGGCCTGGAGAGGCGTGGAGTGATGCGTCCCTTGAGAGGTCCGCGGTCCTCGCGGTCTATTCGCGTCCACAAAACTATTAATATCATCCACCGCGGAATAATAGTCCTCGGCTGAGGGCGCGCCGACGGAGACTCCATGATACGTTTTGGTCCTTCGGGCATCCCGTTGTCCTGCAAGGGGCGCACCCTGCGGGACGGAATCGAGGACATCCACAACCTGGGCCTCACGGCGATGGAGGTCCAGCTGGTCCGCGTGAACCTGAACGAGCGGTACGCAGGCGACGAGGACCTCGGCCTCACACCCCGGGAGATCCCCGGCGAACTCGTGGTCCAGATCGGGCGGAAGGAGGACCGGAAGGAGATCCTCCTCTCGAGCCTGCAGGAGAAGATCCAGAAGGGCGACGTGCTCTACAGCCTCGCCTCGGGCGTCGCGCGGGACTACCTGGAGCTCGGAGAGCTGGGTGCCCTCGCGCGGGAGCTCGACATCGAGCTCTCCCTGCACACCCCGTACTACATGGACCTCGCGGACGCAGACGGATTGGCAGCGAAGAGCATGCAGAGCGTGATGTGGGCGGGCATGCTCGCCGAGGCGATGAGTGCCACGATGGTGATCACGCATCTCGGCATGTTCGGCGAGGTGGACCACAAGGTCGCGCTCGACTCCATCCAGAAGAACCTGCGAAACCTACGGGACGGGTACCGCAAGGCGAAGATTCACGCGCGCCTAGGCATCGAGGCGAGCGGCCGGCAGGAGGTCGTCGGGAGCCTCGATGAGATTCTCAAGCTCACGAAGAACGTGAAGGGCATCGCCCCCGTGTTGAACTTCGCTCACGTGCACGCCCGCGGGTTCGGGCTGTTCAAGCGCCCCGAGGACTTCGACGACGTCCTCGGGAAGGTCGAGAAGGTCGCCGAGGACGGTCACATGCACACGCACTTCTCGGGCGTGGAGCACGCGGACGGGAACGAGCTGCGGTATACGCCCATCAAGAAGGGCGACCTGCGCTTCGAGCCCCTCGCGGAATGCCTCCTGGACGAGGACTACGATCTGACGATCGTCTCCTCCTCGCCGCTCCTCGAGCACGACGCGATGTACATGAAGGTCATCCTGGAGCGCGTCCTCGCAAAGCGCCTGATGCGGCCCACGAAGCCCGAGCCCGAGGCGAGGCCCGAGCGGCCCGAGAAGCCCGAACGGGAGGCGCGCCGGCGATGAGCGCCGCGCCCCCGCCGAGGGGATCCGCGTCGGAGGCGTACGCCTTCCTGGTGGAGAACCTCTCCCGGGCGCTTGGCGCGGACCGTTCCAAGGAGATCGACGAGACCGTGGACATCGTCGTGTCCGCGAAGCACGTGTTCGTGTACGGCGTGGGCCGGAGCGGGCTCGCGGCCCGGGCCTTCGCGATGCGCCTCGTCCAACTGGGGATCGATTGCTACTTCATCGGAGAAACGATCACGCCCGTGGTCCGCGACGGCGACGCCGTCCTCATCGTCTCCAACACGGGCACCACGATGAGCGCGAACCAGGTCGCGAACATCGCGCGCCGCGTCGGGGCGAAGGTGGTCTCCGTGACCGGCGTGCGGGGATCCAAGCTCTCCCATGCGAGCAACGTGGTGCTGCTCCTGCAGTTGAACGGCGGCACGGAGCAGTCGCGCCTCGCGCCGCTGGGCACCTTGTTCGAGGACGCGTGCCTCATCCTGCTGGACGGGATCGTCGCCCAGGTCATGGAGCGCCTCGGGCAGACCGAGGCGGACATGCGCGCGCGCCACGCAATCATGGTCTGAGCGCGCGCCGGCCAACCCTTAAGCGCGGGGTGGGGATTGGGGACGTCGCATGGCCCGGGGCGTCACGGACTTCGTGAAGACGTACCTCGTGATCGCAGCGGTCCTGCTCGTGTTCTCCGCCATCGTCGCGCTCGTAGCCCACGCCTCCTTCCTCTACGTGACCACGCTCCTGTTCCTCTGGGGAGGCTTCGCGTACCTCCTGGCCGCCATCCTGGCGTGGACGGGCTTCGCGAACCTGTACCGATACTCCCCGACGCTCTTCATCGGCTCCCGGAGCTACCGGCGGCAGATTGTGCGAGGGGAGCTATGGAAGGAGGGACGGGACGACGCCGCCCTGCTCATCGGCCTTGCGTTCGGCGCGGCGCTCATGGCCCCCGGAGCGGCGCTCTGGGATCCCTGGTTCATCCTCGTGGACGCCGTTGGCCTTGTGGGCGCGGGTGTTGGTCTCTACCTCCGCCGTGCCCGCACGCCCGTGAGGACCTAGTGCCTCGAAGATGGAATGCATTTATCTACAGGCCCCGGATACTCCGCGCAAATGCCCGAGGATTTCGTGGTCACCCCTTGGGAGGTCAAGGGGTCCATCGACTACGACCGGCTCGTGACCCAGTTCGGGACGGAACGGATCACGCCCGAGCTGCTCGAGCGCATCCGGCGTCATGCGGGTGGCCTCCACCTCATGCTGCGGCGCGGCATCTTCTACAGCCACCGCGACGTGACCTGGATTCTCGACGAATTCGAGAAGGGGCACCCGTTCGCCCTCTACACGGGGCGAGGTCCTTCGAGCGGAATCCACATCGGCCACATGCTCCCCTGGTTCTTCACCCGGTGGCTCCAGGAGAAGTTCAAGGCGACGCTCTACTTCCAGATCACCGACGACGAGAAGTTCCTGTTCAAGGATTTCGACGATCTCTCTCAGGCGACCAAGGTCGGGTATGACAACATCCTGGACATCATCGCCATGGGCTTCGACCCCAAGCTCACGCGGATCCTCATCGACACGGAGTATATCCACCGGCTGTACCCGATCGCCGTGCAGGCGGCAAAGCGGATCACCTTCTCGACCACCCAAGCCGTTTTCGGTTTCACCAACTCGAACAACATCGGCGAGATCTTCTACACGAGCATCCAGGCCGCCCCGGCCTTTCTGCCGAGCGTGTTGGCGAAGAAATCAGTCCCGGTCCTGATCCCGTGCGGTATCGACCAAGATCCCCACTTCCGCGTGGCGCGCGACGTCGCGCCGAAACTCGGCTACCCGAAACCGGCGCTCATCCACAACAAGCTCCTGATGAGCCTCCAGGGACCGACCGCGAAGATGTCCGCGTCGATCCCCGAATCGAGCATCTTCACCACGGATTCGGAGAGGGTGGCTGAGCACAAGATCAAGAACGCCTTTACGGGAGGCCGTACGACCGTGGAGGAGCAGCGTCGCCTGGGCGCGAACCCGGATATCTGCCCGATCTTCAACTTCTACGAGTATATCTTCGATCCGGACGACGCTCACCTGGCCGAGGTCGAAAGGACCTGCCGGTCCGGCGAGCGTCTCTGCGGGGAATGCAAGCAGGAGCTGTGGGGCCTCGTGAGGCCGTTCCTGAAGAAGCACCACGAGGCGCGCGAGAAGGCCAAGGACCGCGTCGAGGAGTTCGTCGTCCGCGACTGAACCCGTTCACGCCATGATCCGGGTGACCTTGAACCCGTTGTCGAAGACGAGTGCGTGGTACCCCGTGTCGTGACGCGTGCCGCGCATCTTCACGATCCGCAGCTGCCGCTGCATCCCGAACTCGCCTTGGCGGGCCAGGCGCAGGTGCACGACTCCGTCCGCAAGGTACTCTTCCTTATGCTTCGCGAAGGCCTGGCCCGAGGGACCGTCCTCGCTGGGGAGCTCCGCGAGGAGGAACGTGGTGCAGTCGAGCCCGCGGAGCCATCGGATCAGGTCGAAGAGCTCGCGCCGGACGTCCCGGAACTTCGCGAGGATCTCGAGGGCGTCCAGGGAGTCGATGACGAGCAGGCCGTAGTCCAGGTTCTGCCGGAGCCCCTTCGCGTAGAGCTTGAACAGGTCCATCCACGGTTGATCCGTGGGACTCGTGAGCTTCTTTCTCAGGGCCGCGAGATCGAGGACACTCAGGCTGCCCTCGACGTCGGCGAGGCGGTACCCGAGGCCCTCCGTGTGGTCCAGGAGGCTGGCGCGACTCTGCTCCAAGGACACGTACAGGCCGCGGACCCCGTTGCGGGCGTTCGCGTGCAGGATGTGGAAGCTCAAGGAGGTCTTCATCGTGCCCGGCGCGCCGGAGATCAGGACGATGCTGCCCTGCGGGACTCCCTTGCCGAGGATTTCGTCGAGCCCGTCGACGTACGTCTTCAGGAAGTTCATCGGGTCTCCCCCGCGAGTGCCTCGAGCCGTCGGCGAATGGATTCGACCTGCCCTTGGATCCGCTCCCGCTCCTGCGGGACGTCCACGACTTCGGCCAGGGCCACCAGGTCAACCGCGGCCCGGTCCGCGAGGCGGGCCACGTCCTCGGGCCGCAAGTCCTCCGCCCGCTTCCCGAGCTTCGCGAGTTCCGAGCGCAGAATGCCCTCTCCTGCGTCCCCAAGCTGGTCGACGAAGACCGCGCGGGTGCGTTCGAAGAGGGATCCGCGGTCGCCTAGGTCGCTCGCGACGGCGAACAGCTCATCCATCTCCTTACCTTTCCAGTAATCCGCAGCGGTCACCAGGATCCCTCGGTCGATCTCGGTGGACTGCCTCGACGGCCAGTCGCCGGTGGATACCTCGTCCGGCAATCGAGCCGCGAAGGCACGGAGCGCCGTGGCCGCGCTGGAGGTCTGGGCCCGGAGTCCCGAGCGCGCGGCGTCGTCGGCCGCGGGCGAGCCGAGTTCCGACACGGCCCGGTCGAGGAATTGAAGGAAGGGCTCGGTGTCGCTGAGGGTCAGGTCCTCCCTGCGCGTGCCGCGGCCGCGGGCGAACGCCTCGAGGAGCTGACGCGCCCCCGGCCCGAAGGATTGCGCGAGGACGGCCTGCATTTCCTCGGCTGGGTCCGGAAGGACCCACCAGCCCAGGCGATGGCCACGGAGCGCCTCCTTCTCCTGCGAGGTGAGTCGGGATGCGGAGATCACGAGGCGCGATCGCGTGCCTCGGGCCACGCCGGCCATCCGGAGCACCGCTTCCTCCGCCCAAGGCCACGAGGACATCATCACAACGTCCGCGGTGTCGAGGAGGACCGCGGTCCCTCCCGGCGACCGTGCCCAGAACTCGGACGCGGTCCCCAGCGTGCGGGACGCGCCGTATCGGGTCGGCTGAAGAGCCGCGAAGTCCGAAGGCGTTCCGTAGTCGGAGATCGCGGCGAGCCGAGCGATCACGAGGGCGGATGCGCCCGCCTGGTGCGCCGCGCGAGCGACGTGCGCCGCGTACTTGGGCCGGGCTTCGTCGAACACGACGGCGGTCCCCGGCGCCAATTCGTTTCGGACCGCGGGGGACCGTTGGCGTGGGAGGTGCGGCACCTCATAGGGTTCCGTATGGAACAGGACGAACGCGAACAGGGCGACCGCGACGGGAGCCGCGACGTTGGATCCTGAGGAGGCCGCGATGCCGAGATCGGGGAACTCGAGAGCGTAGATCGGGCCGCCGACGATGAGTGCGGCGACCGCTGCCGTAAGCCAGAAGGAATCCGCGGCGTACAGAAGGCTCGTCAGCCGCATGTAGACCGGCTCCGCGAGCGCGACACCGAGGCAGACGATGAGGAAGGCCCCGAGAACGTTCGGTTCGTACGCGTGCTGCACGGCCCAATCCGCACTCGGCGTCAAAAGGACGACGAGGGGCACGAGGGCCAGGAGGGCGAACGCGGCAGGGCGCCGCCGCGGCACGGTTTCGCCGTGGATTAGGGTGAGGACCAGGATCGCGGTCAGGGGATGGGTGAGGACAAACGTCCACAGGACCACGGGCTCCCACGCGACGGGCAAGAATCCCTCCGCGGTCCCGATGAACGCGGCGCCGTTCACGATGTACGTGAGGACCAGGGCGGCGAAGGTGGCCTGGAGCCAGGGGCGGTGACTCCGCAGGAGAACGAGGGCCAGGAGCCAGGCGTCGATCACGAGACCCACGCCGACGGCCATGCTGTACGCGATCATCGCCCGCCTCCCAAGGGACGCAGACGCAGGATGGCGACCAGGTCTCCCGGCTTCCATCGCCATCGGACCATGCCCGCGTCGCGGAGTTCGGCCGCGGTCCGGTACCCGGCCCTCCGAGCCTCGTCTTCCGTGAGGTCCGCGAGGAGCTTCCGCGTCCCGTCGACCACGAGGAGGCGACCGAATTCCCGGCCCGTGTCGTACGTCGCGCGCACGACCTGGCCCACGACGGGGAACGCTTCGTCGCGGAGCGGTCGGATCGTGAGTTCCGCGCCTCCCCGGAGGATGCGGTCTCCTTCGTCGAGCGTGAAGGCGAGCTCCCCCAGAGGTCGCCGGCGGGGCAGGTCACCCGAGAGCGCGAGGCGGAACCCGAGGATCACGAGGAACGTGACGAGCCCCCCGAGGATGAGCAGGTTCGTGAACCCGATCTGGTAGAAGTTCCGGTGTTCCCAGAACCCGAACACAAGAACCACGGAGAGGAGGAAGAGCAGCCCGGCGCGGGCGAGCAGGCTCAGGAGTCGGCGGGGCATGGACTCACCCAATCGCCCGCGCGACCTCGAACCGTCCATTCTCGAAGAGCAGGGTGTGGTCCTCGCTATCCTGGTTCACGCTCCGCATCTTCGTGCACTGCAGGCGCCGCTGGAATGCGGTCTCGGACACGGGCGCCATGCGAAGATGGAGGATGCCGTCCGCGAGGAACTCCTCCTCGAGGACGCTCGCGCCCGCGCCCAGCGGTGGCTCCTCGGATACGAGCAAGCTGGTCACGCCGAGGTCCCGCAGCCACTCGAAGAACGCGAACGTCTCCGTGCGGCGATCCTTGAACTCGAGGACGAGCTCGAGCGCGTCCCAAGAGTCGATCGCGAGGAGCCGAAAGTCCCGACGCCGCCGCAGGTCCAGGATCTTGCCCTGGAGGACGGCGAGCAGCGCCTCCCCCTGCCGCAGGTCCGAGGCGGCCGCCGAGCTCACCTTCTCCGCCATCTCCTCGAGGTGCTCCCGCCCGCGGCTCAGGTCAAGGATGGGCAACGCGTCGGAGACCCGGGTGGCCTGGAGTCCGAGCCCTGCCACGTGCTCGAGGAGGCTCCCGGCGCTCTGCTCGAGGGTCACGTAGAGGCCCGGCGTCCCCTGGAGCGCGTTGTGGTACAGGATGTAGTACGCGAGGGAGGACTTCATGGTCCCGCTCGCGCCGCGCACCAAGAGGACGTGGCCCTCGGGGACGCCGCCGCGGAGGACCTCTTCGTCGAAGCCGCGGATGAACGTCTTCACGAGAGCGTGGGGCATCGCGCACCTCACGGGCTCATCGCGCGGGTCACCTTGAACCGCCCCTCATCGAGGACGAGGGCCATGTACCCCGTGTCGTGCTTGGTGCCCCGCATCTTCACCACGCGTAGGCGGCGCTGGACCTCGACGTCGGAGATGAGATGCTGCCGCACGTGAATGACGCCGTCCGCGAGGAAGTCCTCGTCCCACCGCCCCTGGATCACGTGCCCGCCCACGACCCAGTCCGGACGCTCCGTGATGACGAAGCTGGTCACGTCCAGGTCGCGCAACCACTCGAAAAGACGGAAGATCTCCCGCCGGCGGTCCTTGAACTTCGCGAGGACCTCGAGGGCCTCGAGGGAGTCGATCACGACGAGGTCGAGTCCCCGCTGCCCCTTGACCGCCTCGAGGCCGACTTGGAACGCGTCGACCCAGTCCTTGCGTTCTGCGAGCAGCCCCTTCGCGGCCCGGGGGTCCATGACGATCAGGGAGCCGCGGTGGACATGGAGAGGCAGGTTGAGCGAGCCCATCTGCTTGAGAAGGCCCGAGGTCCGCTCTTCGAAGCTGAGGTAAAGGCAGTGCAGGCCGTCTTGGGCCGCATTCTGCGCGAGGATCGAGAACGCGAGGGACGACTTCATGGTCCCCGGCGAGCCTTCCACCAGGATCACGTGCCCCCAGGGGATGCCGCCTCCCATGGTCTCGTCGAGGCCCTCGATGAACGTGCGGATTCGGGCGGGATGCGAGGGCCCGCTCTCTTTGGTCTCCGTCTCCGGAAGTTCGGCGAGGTCGGCGAAGTCCGGGAATTCCTCCTCCTCGGCCTCGGCTTCGGTGGCGGGGGGCGCCTCGGGCTTGGGCGCCACGGTTTCCGTGGGTTCGGGAGTGGGCTCGGCGGGCGGCTCGACGGCCTTGGGCGCGAGCTTCTCGTACCGCACGCGGGCGGTCCGGTGGTCCGGGCGTAGTTCCAGCGCCTTCTGGAAGCTCTTCGCGGCCTCCGCGGGGCGGTCGAGGGACTCCAGGACGAGGCCTCGCTCCGACCACGCTTCCGTGAGCGCGGGGTTCGACTGCACCGTGCGATCAAGGACTTCGAGCGCGCCCGGGAGGTCCTCCATGGTCTTCATGGACCGGGCGAGCCCGAGCCACGCATTGTCGTTGGACACGTCGAGCTGCAACGCGCGGAGATAGCCCACGGCGGCCTTGTAGGGCCGTTCGAGGCGCAGGTACGCCTCCCCCAGGAGGATCCACGACCGCGGATCGCCGTCCTCCTTGGCGATGGCCTTGAGGAGATGCTCGATGGCGACGTCGAAGCGCCGCTCGCGGAAGGCGCGGGCGGCGGAGTCGAGCTGGTGCGTGACCGCGCTCTTCGCGTCGTCGGTCTCGGCGTGCCGCGGGCGATCGGCGGCGTATTGCTTGAACCGCTGCCCCGCGGCGGTCGCTCGGGCCGCGATGCGCTCCGTAAGGGTCGCGAGAGGGTCTGCGGCCGGCGGCTCGGGGTGTTCCCCGTTTGGCGGCGCCGCCTCATGGGGGATCTCCTGGGTTGCTTCGGGCGGGCGTCGACCCCCGGGTGTCACCGCACGGTACACCTCCCCTCCGAGGACGCGTTGAAGCTGCACCGTGGATCGCGTCCCCGCAGCCTCCATTGCGGCGCGCAGGTCCGCCCCGCAAACCCGGCATCGCGCTTGCCCCAGGTCGTTCGTGGAATCACAGGAGGGGCACTGGACGGAGAGCTTCATAGGCTGATCACCGACGTCACCAGGAACCGTCCATCCTCGAACACGAGCGCGTGGAAGCCCGTCTTGTGGTTCGACCCGCGCATCTTCACGATGCGGATCCGCCGCTGGACCTCCACGTCCGAGATCGGGTGCATCTTGAGCTCGATGATGCCGTCCGCGAGGTAGGCCTCGTCCTTCCGCTGCGGCGGCGCCTCCAACCCGAGGAAACCCGCCTCGGGTGCTGCTTCTGCGAGGACGAGGGTCGTGGCGCCGAAGTCTCGCAACCACTCGAAGAACTGGAACAACTCCGCCCGGCGGTCCTGGAACTTCGCGATGACCTCGAGGGCCTCCAGGGAGTCGATCACCACCAGGTCCACCCCGTCGATTTCCCGGGCGGTTGTCAGGCTCCTCCGCAGGAACTCAATCCAAGGTTTCGTGGCGCTCTTCCCGATCTCCTTCTGGATGGTTCCCACATCGAGCAAGTGGAGATCGCCACGGACCGCCTCGGTGGGGATGCCCATGGCGTCCATCTGGGCGAGCAGGCTGCGGCGGGTCTGCTCAAGGGTTACGTAGAGCGCCTTGGCGTGCCGCTTCTCCGCATTGTTGTGCAGGATCGCATACGCCAGGGTGGACTTCATCGTCCCGGGCAGGCCCGACACCAGGATCACATGTCCCGTAGGGAGCCCGCCGCCGAGTGCGTCGTCGAGTCCCTCGACGAACGTGGGGATCTTCTTAATCTCCATCTTCCGACGCCTCCACTCCAAGATGGCTGAATCGAAGTCTGCAGGGGATGTCGAAGCGGACCAGGGAGGAATCACAGGTTCGGTGGCCCACGATGCGGAGCACCTCGCCCATCGCGATGGCACGGAAGCAAGGAATCCGTCCGCCCTCGTCGTGCATCCAGCTGCATGTACCGCGGGGCGGGCACGTCTTCCCGATCGACACTTCCAGATCGTCGTCCACGGGACGGTACCGGATGTCCCCCGCATCGAGGACTCCCCGCGCGTCGAGGAGCGCGTTGTACGTGCGGAGGATCTCGAGCGGATCCGTGAACCCGGGGAACGCGCCCCCTTCGCTCTCCAGGAGCTTCCGGATGGAAACCTCTTGGGCCGCGCGAAGGAAGAGGCGCACGTTGCCCAGCTGCCCCGCCGTTTTGACGATTCCGTAGAGCCAGTAGTCTAGGTGGCTCTTGGTCCCATCGGGAGTCCCGGGCATCTCACACCCCTTCGCCCTCGGTCTTCACGATGCAGCCTCCTCGTGCAGGATGACGTCCACCTGCCGCGCGGTCTTCTCCATGGCCATGAGCACGAGCCCCAGGTTCGCGTCCTTGTAGACCAACGCGACCAGGAGGGCCTCCTCCCCGGCGCCGACGCTGAGCAGTTTCCCCTCGTCGGATTCGATGATGGCCCGTTCGAACCTCCCCTGGGCGAGTTGGACCGTGGCCATCTCCGAGGTCCCGACGATCGCGGCGGTCATCGCCGCGACGAGTTTGGGATCGACGCCGTCGGGGAGGGTGTGTGTGATCACGAGGCCGTCGCGTCGTACCACGGCAGCGGCTTGGATGTCGGTGACGTGGGCGAGATCGTCCATGGCGTCCTCCAGGCGTTGCCACACGTCGGTCACGCCTGCACCTCCACGGCGGTGCGCTCCAGGAGCTCCTCGATGGCTTGGACCGCCTTCCCGACGCTGAGCAGGACGAGGCCCATGTTCGCGTCCGTGCGGACGATCGTGATCAGGATGCCCTCCTCGCCGGCCCCCGTGGCCAGCATCTTGGCCTTGCCGCTGTCCACGATGGACTGGAAGAACGAGCCCAGCCCCATCTCGTCGGCGGCCATCTCCGAGGTGCCCACGATCGCGGCCGCCATCGCCGCGATTCGCTTCGGATCCATGTTCTTCGGCAGGAGGTGTGCGATGAGGAGGCCATCGCGGCGTGCGAGCGCCACCGCGACCACGTCGGGGATCCGTCGGAGCTCCTGGAGAATCGCGATGAATCGGGTGTGCGCCCCGTCGGTCATCTCACCTCACCCCGATGATCATCTCAGCCAGGATCAGCAGGGCGTCGCTCACGCCTTGGCCCTCGGTCGCGATGGTCGCGATGACCGGCGTTCCGTCGGGGAGTTCCATCTTCCGAGCGATGGCCCCCGGATCCAGGGCTCCTGGCAGGTCGGACTTGTTCGCGAGGACGACGTACGGGATCCGCGGCCCGATGAGCTCCAGCATGTGCGTGGCCCGCGTGAAGTCCTCGGGGCGGGTCGCGTCGACGACGAGCAGCACGCCGCTGACCTCGCGGGCGAAGATGCGGAAGATGAACTCGAAGCGCTCCTGGCCTGGGGTGCCGAAGACCTCGGCCTCGATGCCGGTGATGTTCACGCTCCCGTAGTCGAACGCGACGGTTGTGCCCATCCGGTCGATACTGATCGACTTCTCGCAGAGGGCCTTGACCACCGTGGACTTGCCTGCGTTGAACGGACCCGTGACCATGATCCGTGGGAAGTACACGGTCACACCGGTGAGGTCCTTGAACGTGTACGGGATCCAGTTCGTCCGGATCCCATCCTCCTCCATCTCGGAGATGCGCATGGAGTTGCGAAGAATCCCGCCGCGCATGGAAGACTGGAACTCCACGACGAAGTCGGACATGGCGCGGATCGTGCCGAGGTCCCGCTCCTGGTAGGTCCAGTTGATGAATAGGAAGCAACTCACTGCGTTCGTAGCCGTGGCTTCCTGGATGATCCGCCGCCACTCCGCGAGGACGGCCTCCTTGGGGAACCGGTCCGCGAGGAACTCCATGGAGTCGATCACGACTCGCGCGGGCCGTTCCGTCCGAATCGCGTCCACAATGGTGTCCGTGATCCCCGTGAGGCTTCCGATGTCCGCGATGCGGTACTTCTCCTCGCTCTTCATGAGCAGCTGGCTCGAGATCGCGTCGACGATGATGAGCTGCTCGGGAGGGAACTTGCCGAACCGGGAGAGCTCCGTCCGGGCGAGGGCGGGGGCGCGGTAGAAGTCCACGTACAGGGTGGTCTCGCCCGCACGCGCCCCCTCGACCGCGAAGTGCTCCGCGAACAGACGCTTCTCCGTGGGCTTGTCGCTGAACAGGAGGAGCGTGGAGGGGCAGGGGAAGCCACCGTGGAGACGGTCGTCCAGGACCTGAATCCCCGTCTTCACGCGCTTGCCGACAGGAGGTTCGCCCATCACAGTCCTCCCGAGCCGCCGGGCATCTGGACGAAGGGGTGCCAGGCGCTGTCCACCTGGAAGCCCCGCATGTGGTGAACCCGTACCTCGTGGTCCATGGCGTCCGTGAAGCGCATCTCGACGACGCCGTCCACGAGGGACCGGAGAAGGTTCATCGTCATCGGTTCGTGGACCCCCTCCTGGACCGCGTACAGGATGAACCCCATGTTCATCTTCGCGCGGCTCGTGACGATTTGAAAGAACTTCGCAATGGCCTGGGTCGAGTTGTGGAGGAAGAGGGTGGAGATCGTGTAGAAGTAGATCCGCACGGGGGTGCCGAGCTCCTGGGCGGCTTTCGACATGGCCATGCCGATCCCCTCCAGATTGCTGAAACTCGAGACGAGGAACGTCTTCTTCCCGGGCAGGGACTCGGGGCGCTCGGATGCGGTCGCGCTGTAGCAATCCACGAACGCGAACGTCTTGCCCTCGTATACGTCGAGGTCGAGATGCAGCGCCTTGGCCCTCGCCCGGATCTCGGAGGGGTGGAGGTCCAGCGTCACGAGCACCACGCGCTCCCC
>DASQGG010000192.1 GCA_035632695.1 Thermoplasmata archaeon | reverse complement strand
GCCGGTTCGCCTGGGTTTCGGTGCCCCGAAATGTTCATCCGTTTCTCGTCGCACGTGGATTCGTGTACTTTGTCAGCACGTCTCACGGGTACCGGATGTCCTCCATAGGACGAACGAATTTCGGCATTCCGAAGTCATTGTTCGATGACCGTACTAGGTACGTACTCGAAACCTGGTACTCAAAGGAGACTATATATATGACATGGTGATAAAGGAGGTGCGGGAGCAGCGGAACATGGCGAAGTCCCAGGCACCGTGCGACGGACCCGGCTGTGCCGGGCTGATGGCGATCAGCCTGATCGGCTCGGAGCTCAAGCTCAGCGTCCTGCACAGCCTGATGGGAGGTCCGAGACGCTTCAACGAGCTGCGGACGTCCTCCGGGATTTGCCAGAGTTCCCTCGCCAAGACCCTCAAGGAACTCGAGGAGGCAGGCATCATGGAACGCCGGGTGATCCTGGAACGGCCCGTGGCGGTGGAGTACCACCTCACGGCGATGGGGCAGGATCTCTCCGATGCGCTACGTGGCTTGGAGCGTTGGGCGAATCGATGGGTCACGGCCGACCACTCCCGCAAGGTGATCGCATGAGCAACTTCCGATCGATGGACTTGAAAGACGACCCCGCCAGCCGGAGCCCGAAGCCCCGCGAGGAGCGGCAGGTCCGGGACACGGCGCGCTGCCCGAACTGCGGCAGCCTAGCCATCTACGTCGACCCGATCCGCGGCGAGCGGGTCTGTGACAACTGCGGATTCGTCCTGGACGAAGGCATGGTCGACCAGGGACCGGACTGGACCACGTTCGAAGGCGACGACCGGATCCGCGCGGGTCCGCCGCCGTCCGTCATGGCGCCCGACAAGGGCCTCGGCAGCATGGTCGGCAACGGTCTCCGGGACGCGAAGGGGAACCCGATCGACGCCCGGTCCGTCGCCGCGTTGAACCGCCTACGGCGCGTGAGCCAGTGGACCCGGTACGACCGCACGGAGCGCGCCCTGGCACCCGGTCTCGCGCAGCTGTCCAGCCTGTCCAGCCGACTCGGTCTCGCCCCCGTGTTCCGCGAGCGGGCTGCCATCCTGCTCCGCCAGACGATCGAGGCAGGGCTGTCCCGCGGGCGCTCCATGGACGCGATCGTCGCGTCCGTCGTCTACCTGGCCTCCAAGCAGCTCGGCGCCCCGCGTGGGCTCCACGAGCTCGCCCAGGCCACGGGCGTCACCGTGCACCGGATCAGCCTCACCGCGAAGGTCGTGAGCCGGGAGCTCGGGGTCTTCGCCCGCGCGAGCCGCGCCGAGGACTTCGTGCCCCGATTCGCGTCCCAGCTCGAGCTGGCCCCTCAGGTCGGCGAGCGCGCCCTGAGTCTCGTTGGCCAGGTCAAAGACGCGAAGCTCCTGGAGGCGAACTCCCCTGTGGGCATCGCGGCGGGTGCGCTGTACCTCGCGTCCGAGGAGCTCGAGGTGCCCGTGACCCAGGCCCAGATCGCGCGCCTCACGGGAGTGTCCGAGGTCACGATTCGCAAGCACTACCGCTTACTTAAAGAGGCGATTGAGGGTTCTCCCCCAACGCCGGAGGCAGCTTGATCGCCGGGATCTGCGCAACCTGCGGACTCCCTAAGGAACTGTGCGTCTGCGAGGATCTGGGTCGCGAGACGACCCTCCTCACGGTGGACCTCGACACCCGCCGCTACGGCAAGGCCGTGACGGTCGTGCGGGGTCTCGAATCCCGTCCCGATGAGGCGGAGAAGCTGGCGCGTGAGCTCAAGAAAGGACTCGCGACCGGCGGCTCCGGGAAGGACGGCGTCATCGTTCTGCAGGGAGACCGCCGCAAGGACGTACTCCGCCTGTTGCAACAGAAGGGCTACACGGTCCGCTGAGTCCCCACGGGAGCACGCCTTAATTAGGCGCGGGACATTGGCTCCCCCGTCCCAGGGTGGACCATGAAGGCCGTCCTCCTCCCGCGCTACGGCGCCCCCGACGTCCTGGAGTACACCGAGGATCGTCCCGAGCCCGTGCCGGGGCCCGACGAGGTCCTCGTCCATGTGCACGCCGCATCGATCAACCACCTGGACCTCACCGTGCGGAAGGGCATCCCCACGCTGAACCTCGTCCTGCCGCACATCCTGGGCGCGGACCTGGCCGGCGAGGTCGCCCAGCTCGGCTCCGACGTGGCGGGCTTGGAGCTGGGCGACCGCGTGGTCGCCAATCCCGGGCTGACCTGCGGCCACTGCGAGTTCTGCGTGGCGGGAGACGATTCCCTCTGTCCCGAGTACCGCATCCTGGGGGAGCACCTGCCCGGGACGTACGCGGAGTACATCGCGGTCCCGGCCAAGAACCTCCTGCCCATCCCCGTGGACATGGACTGGATCCCTGCGGCGGCCGCGCCGCTCGTGTTCATGACCGCGTGGCGCCTCCTGGTGACCCGGGCCCGGATCCGGCCCGGGGAGGATGTGCTCATCCTAGGCGCGGGCTCCGGCGTGTCCACCGCCGCCATCCAGATTGCGAAGCTCGCGGGCTGCACGGTGTACACGACGAGCTCGAGCGATGCGAAGCTCCAGCGGGCCAAGGAGATCGGCGCGGACGTGGTCGTTAACTACACGGCGATGCCTTGGAGCAAGGCGATCTGGGAACTCACGGGCAAGCGTGGCGTCGACGTCGTCCTGGACCACGTGGGCGAGGCGACGTTCAAGGACAGCCTCCGTTCCCTCAGGAAGGGAGGACGGCTCGTGGTGCCCGGTGCGACCACAGGCCCGATGCCCCAGATCGACCTTCGCTACCTGTTCTGGCGGCAGCTCTCCGTCCTTGGGTCCACGATGGCGAACCGGCGGGAGTTCGAGGAGGTCATGAAGCTCGTCTTCATGGGCCGCCTCAAGCCCGTCGTGGACCGCGTCTTCCCCCTCAAGGAGGCCGCGCAGGCGCACGCCTACCTGGAGCGCGGGGAGCAGTTCGGGAAGGTCGTCCTCCGCGTGCCGTAGGCCGACGGATCAGGACTTGGCCCGCCGCTTCCCCGGGGAGCCGATCTTGGCCCGTATCTTCTCCAGGAGTTCACGCGTCTCCGGGAAGTGCTTGGCCTTGTCGAGGGAGAACAGCACGTCCCCATCGACCGCCACGTCGTAGATGCCGTGGTCCCCCGGGATCAGCCGCAGCGCCGAGAGCCCTTGGCCGAACTCCCTGAGAATGGCGTCCGCGTCCTGGATCGCCTTGAACTGGTAGCGGCAGGGAACGCAGTAGGTGATTGTGACCTCGCTCATGGGCGGAAAAACCAGGCCGCCCTCCGATAAAAACCTGCTTCAGGCCGGAGCCGGTGCATCGGAGGACGGGAGGCGCGGCGCGCCCTTGCAGGCGACCGGCGTGTGTGCCGGCCGCGGACGCAGGACCCGGAATCGCGACGCCAGACTGCGGTGGGGAGCCTTGCGGACCGCCCGGCCCACCGCGGCGAGGAACCAGGCGACGTCCTCGTGGCCGTACTCGAGGCGGGCGTACTCCGCCAGAATCGGGTTCATTCGCAGGCGCGGGTCCCCATCGACTCGGATTGCGTACATGTTCTGTACCTCGGGAGGACGAAGGACGGCGGGAACGAACGTCTTTGACCCGCCAAGGACGGCCGTCATACGACGGCACCATTGATATACGCCGCCGCCCCCTTTCGTCCCTCATGAGCCTCTGGGAAGTCTCGTTCCGCACGCAGTACGACTACCCGTTCATCGAGATGTCCGGGCGGCATCCGGGCATCCCGATCTCCATGTGGTGCATCTGGGGCCGGGAGCTCCTCCAGGTCCCGACGCAGGACGAACGCGAGCTCGCAGCGATCGAGAAGGAGATCGGCAAGGCGGGCCGGGTCATCGACAAGTGGATCGAGGCCCAGGAGGCCCGGATCTTCATGCTCCGGTGCACGTGCGACACGTTGAAGAACAGCCCTTGGAACGTGTGGGAGCCGCACCAGATGGTCGACGCTCCCCCCGCGGTCTTCCAGGACGGCTGGGGCTACTTCCGCGTCCTCAGCTTCGAGGAGGAGCGATCGAGGGACCTGTTCCGGGACCTGAACAAGCTTGGGCCCACGGAGCTGATCCGGAAGCGGGAAATCCCACTGAGCTTCCTGCCCACGAGCATCTGGGTGAACAGCCTCTTCGCGGACCTCACGGGCAAGCAGATCGACGCGATTCTGAAGGCCCACCGGTACGGGTACTACAACAGTCCGCGCGAGGTGACCACGGAGAACATCGCCCGAAGCCTCGGCGTGAGCCGCTCCACGTACGAGGAGCATCTCCGGAAGGCGGAGAACCGGATGATGGCGTCCATCATCCCGTACCTCCAGCTCTTCGCGGCTGCGGAGAAGAGACCCGAGCCCGTCATCGAGAAGGCGCCGCCCGCACCGCGGGCCTCCCAAGCGATGGAGACGTAGGCGCCGTCACGTGGAGGGCGGGGGAGCCGGGGGCTGCGCGGGCGGCTTGGCCGCGGGCGCCGGCGTGGCGGGAGCCAGGGGCGGCAGCGGCGCCGGGCTCGTCTGGCCGATGACCTTGCCGCGGACCACGGCAGCCTTGTCGATGTACATCCGCCCGCCCTCGTTGACCGCGTCCCCGAGGACGAGTCCGTAGATCTCGAGGTCGCCGCCGACCGCCTTGCAGCTCTTCGTGACGAGCCCCTTGAGGACCGCCTTTCCCTTGAGCTCCGCGAGCAGGTTTCCCGAAACCATGCCCGTGACGTCGCAGATGCTGTTCTCCCGGACGAACAGGTCCCCTCGGACCAGGCCCGTCATCTGGGTGCTCCGGGGACCGATGACGACCACGGAACCTTCGAACCGCTCATCGAGGGTCCCGCCGCGGAAGATGCGCACGCCCATGTGGCTCGCCTTGGGCCCAGCCAAGGCCCCGATTTTACTTCAAGATTTCGACGGGCCGGGTGTCGGGGGCGAACGGGGTCCCAACCGAAGGCTTTTGGCCGCCTCTCCTATCGGGAGGCGTGGCCGTCGCGGAGCGCCCACGGACAATTGAGGACGACATCGCCCTCCTCGAGATGACGCTCACCTCGGTTGTGACGGTCGAAACGAGCCCCGAGGTCGCGAGGCTGATCGACGCGCTCCGGCGTCGATGCGAGGAGATCCGATCCCGTGGCGATCCCGCGGCCGCCCAGCAAGTTCGCGCCCTCGCCGAGGGTCTCTCCCTGGACCAAGCCGGCGACGTGGCGCGCGCGTTCTCCTTCCAGCTGCTCCTCCTGAACCTTGCGGAGGACATCAACCGCGTCCGTCGCCTCCGAGACGCCGAAGCGGGGAACGTGGCCGCGCCGCAGTCCCTGGAGGATTCCGTGCGGCGCCTCAAGGACGCAGGCCTCGATCGCGAGGCGGTGATGTGGCTCCTCGCGTCGCTGGACGTACGCCTCGTGTTCACCGCGCATCCCACGGAACCCAAGCGAAGGACCGTGCTGGAGCGGCTGCGGCGCATCCAGGGACTGCTGTCCCGTCTGGACCGCGAGCGCCTCCTGCCCGCGGAGTCCGAGGGCGTTCACCGCGACCTGCGGCGAGAGATCACGGGCCTCTGGCACAGCGATGAGCTTCGCTTCCGCCAGCCCAGGGTGGTCGACGAGGTTCGGATGGGGCTCTTCTACTTCGACCACGTGGTTGTGGACCTGGTCCCTGAGTTCTACGCGAGGCTGACCCGTGCCCTCGACCGCGTGTACGGTCCCAACCGCGTGCGTCCTCCGAGCTTCCTGTTCTTCGGCTCGTGGCGGGGCACGGACATGGACGGCAACCCGAACGTGACGCCGGCCTCCATGCAAGAGGCCGCGCGGACCCAGCGGCTCTTCCTCCTCAGTCGCTACCAGGTGCGGTGCCGCGAGCTCATCGACATCCTCACGGAGAGCGCCCGGTACGTTCCCGCGTCGCCCGCCCTCGTGGCCTCCCTGGCCCGCGACCGCAAGGAGCACCCACGGACCGCCCGGGAGATCCGGCAGGTGAACCGCGACGAGCACCACCGGGCCAAGATCACGTTCGTGGGCCACAAGATCGCCTCGGTCCTTACGCGCCCCGCCGACGGATACAGGTCGCCCGAGGAGCTCCTTGAAGACCTGCGACTCCTCCAGTCTTCCCTGAGGATGAACGGCGCGCCGGAGGAGGCGGACGGGCCGCTGGAGGACTTCATCCGCCAGGTGGAGACGTTCGGCTTCCACCTGGCCTCCCTCGACCTGCGACTGAACTCGAGGGACGTCGGGACCGCGGTCGCGCAGATTCTTGCGGTGTCGGGGCAGGCGGAGGGGTACGGTCGCCTGACCGAGGAGGCGCGCATCGCGCTCCTGACCCGGCTGCTGCAGTCCCGGTTCCGCCCGAAGGCGCTTGGGGCTTCCGGGGACGCGGCCCGCGTCGTCGACGCGCTTCGAACCCTGGGCGAGATCCAGCAGGTATACGGCGAAGCCATGATGCACACGGTCGTCCTGAGCATGGCCCAGCAACCCAGCGACGTCCTGGGCTTCCTCCTGGTCGCGAAGGTGCTCCGCCTCCTAGACCTCAAGGAAGGCTACAGCCGCATCGACGTCTCGCCTCTCTTCGAGATGATCGCCGCGCTTCGGACGTGCGGTGCGACCATGGGGCGGCTGTACGCGAACCCTGCCTACCGGACGCACCTGCGCTCCCGCCGGATGCGCCAGGAGGTCATGGTCGGCTACAGCGACAGCATGAAGGACGGGGGCATCTTCGCGTCGCGGTGGCATCTCTTCCGGGCGCAGCGCGATCTTGCGGCTCGGAGCGAAGCGGCGGGTGTCACCTTGACCGTCTTCCACGGCCGAGGCGGCTCGATCAGCCGCGGCGGCGTCCCCATGCACGACGCGATGCGGGCCCTGCCCTCCGAGGTCGCGACGGGCCGCATCAAGGTCACGGAGCAGGGGGAGGTCCTCACACAGAAGTACTTCCACTTCCCGGTCGCTGTGCGCGAGACGGAGCAGTTCGTCAGCGGTCTGCTCCTGGCCGTCGCGGCCCCGCGCCTGGAGCCTGCGCGAGTGTGGATGGAGTCCATGGAGGGGATGGCGCGTGGGGGGGAGAAGGCCTATCGCGACCTCGTGTACGGCGACCCTGGGCTCCCGGTCTACTTCGAGCACGCGACGCCCATCCACGAGATCGCGGAGCTCAACATCAGCTCGCGGCCGTCGAGCCGCAAGGGCACCCTTCACATCGAGGACCTCCGTGCGATTCCCTGGGTCTTTGCCTGGATGCAGAACCGGACAATCCTGCCCGGCTGGTACTCCGTGGGTTCCGCCCTCGAGTCGGAGGCGGATGCGACACTCTTGACGACCATGCACCGGGAGTGGCCGTTCTTCACCGGGGTGCTCGACGCCGCCCGGATGGTCCTGGGGAAGACGGACCTCACCCTCGCGAGCCGCTATGCGGATCTCGTGCCGGACAAGGCCGTGCGGGCGCGGGTTTTCAACCAGATTGTCGAGGAGCATGGCCGGAGCGTGCAACACACGCTCGAGATTGCGGGCGTGCGGCAGGTGCTCGACGCGGACCCCGTGTTGAAGGCCGTCGTCGCGAGGCGGGATCGCTACTTGGACCCGCTGAACTACGTCCAGGCGGAGCTGCTCGACCGCAAGCGCAGACGGGGAGGCCGGGACCCCGAGTTGCTTCGGGCGATCCTCCTCACGGTGAACGGGATTTCCCACGGGTTGCGGAACACGGGATGAGGCTCACTCGCGGGCTTGGAGCCACTTCTCGGCGTCGAGCGCGGCCATGCAACCGAAGCCCGCCGCCGTGACCGCTTGGCGGTATCGGTGATCGTGCACGTCCCCGGCCGCGAACACGCCGTCCACACTTGTCGACGTCTGGTAGCCGTCGTGGGGTCGGAGGACCACGTAGTCCATGTCGAGGTCGACCTGACCCTTGAAGACCTCGGTGGCCGGAGCGTGGCCGATGGCCAGGAACAGCCCTTGGGCCTTGAGATCGGTCGTGGCTCCCGTCTTCAGATTCTTCATGCGGACCGCGTCGACCTTGGTCTCGCCGAGCACGTCCACGACCTCGGAGTCCCAGACGACTCTGACGTTGGGCCTCTTGAGGAGCCGTTCTTGCATGATCTTGCTTGCGCGGAACTCGTGCCGTCGGTGGACCACGGTCACGGTCTTGCAGAGCTTGGACAGGTAAAGCGCTTCCTCCATCGCGGTGTCGCCCCCGCCGACCACGACGACGTCCAGATTTCGAAAGAAAAATGCATCGCAAGTCGCACACGCGCTCACGCCACGACCCTTGAGGCGCTGCTCGTTCGGTAGGTTCAGGTACTTCGCGTTCGCACCGGTTGCGAGGATCACGACCCGGCCTTGGTACTCCTTGTCCTCGATCCACACCTTGAAGGGGCGACCCCTGAAGTCCACCCGGGTGACGTTGTCGTCGATGACCTCCGCCTGGAAGCGCTCGGCCTGCTTCCGCCAGAGGTTCATGAGATCCGGTCCCTGAACGCCCTCCGGGAAGCCCGGGTAGTTCTCGACCTCGGTCGTCGTCGTCAGCTGACCGCCGGCGACCTGCCCGGCGATTACCACGGTCTTGAGATTCGCTCGCGTCGCGTAGATCGCGGCGGTGAGCCCCGACGGGCCCGAACCGATGATGATCACATCGTACGGAGGCATCGGGGAAAACGAACGGCTCGCTCGTGTATAAGTGTTTACTCGGGGCCGTCGGAAGGACTACGGATGGTCGCCCTAGCTTCATATCCGGGTTCCGCCATGAGAGCGGTCCTCGGCCATGGACGACCTGAACCGGCTCCTCGCGTTGCTGCCCACCACGGACCACAAGCGTGCGGTCCCGCTGTTCGACAAGGTAATCCAGGACCTCGGCAGCGCAGGACCCGTTCTCCAGGAACTCGTCTACGTGGCCTCCAACCACGACGATCCGCAGCTCCACACGCCCCACGGGCTGCTCACCCTGGACGCGGGTCGGGAGCTGCTGCAGCTGACCCGGCCGCCCGGCGGCCTCGGCCTCCTCCGCTTCCTCTTCCTGTACAACTTCACACTGCAACGCCGGGCCTTCGACGCGTCCGTGGCCCGCGCCATGGCGAACTCCGTCCCGACCGCGACCCCGGGGGAACTGGCGGGCGCGTACCGCAAGGCCGTCGGGGGCGGTCTCGGAGATCAGGCCGCGAGCGTCCTCGGCCGCCTGGCCGCGGACCACGGTCTCGAGGCGGCGAGCCATCTCGCGCTCCGAACCGCCCTGGACGACCTGGGGCGTCTCGGCCACAACCTGGTGACCGCGATGGCCTACGTGACCACGGCCGAAGTCGTGGGACCGAACAGGCACCTGGTCCCGCTCATGAACCTCGCGCGCCTCCAGGCCTTCGCGCTACAGGACGTCCCAGTGTCCTCGGTCCCCCAGCGAGGGGATGCCGGCGACGAGGAGGCGAGCGTCGTCGAGCTCGAGGCCTTCGTCGTGGACGGTGCGTTCGACCGGGTGGAGGGGGCGCTTCAAGCCCTCGCGTTCGCGGGCCACGCCGACGAGGCCTACCGGCCGCTGCTCGTCGCGGCGAGCGCGGATCCGGGGTTCCTGGGCCACTCCCTGAGTCTCGTCCACGCGGCGCGTCTCGCATCGCGCTTCCTGACGCCCTCCGAGAACACCTGGCTGTCGTGGAGGCTCTACCGCACGCTCACGGCCCGATTCGGCTATCCGGAGTTCCTCCGGCTCAGCGAATCCCTGTCCCTGGACCGGTCGTCCCTGCTGCCTGCCCTTGAGTCCAGCCTTCAGAACAAATCGCCGCCCGTCGAGCGCACCCTGCGCCAGGCGCTGGAAAACGGCGTGTCGTTGGACGAACTCCTCGCGACGGTCGTCAACTTCTACGGGAACTGGACGGTAGGCGAGAAGGAGCACACGATCAGCTACCTCAATGCCGCCCTCCAGACCGCGAAGTTCCTCGGGCGCGACGACGCGCTGCTCCCGCTCACGATCGCGCTCGGGAAGCTGCCGTTCTGACCGCGTGTGGCCTCAGCCTTTCTTGGCGATTTCCCGCCTCGTCTTGTCGACGAATTGCTCGGTCTCCGTCGATCCCTCCATGGCGAGGGTCGAGGACGTCCCACCGCTGAGGACGCTCGCAATCTCGTCGAAGTAGCCCGTCCCCACGAAGGCCTGGTGCTCGACGGCGGTGTATCCTTCGTCCTTCGCGGCGAACTCTTCCTGCTGGAGTTCCGTGTACGCGGTCATCCCCGAGTTCCGGTAGTCGCGCGCAAGGCGGAACATGGCCAAGTTCATCGAGTGGAATCCCGCGAGGGTCACGAACTGGAAGCGGTAGCCCATGTCTGCGAGTTCCTCCTGGAAGCGCGCGATCTGGACCGGCTCGAGCTTCTTCCTCCAGTTGAAGGAGGCGGAGCAGTTGTACGCGAGCATCTTGTCGGGGAACTTCGCGTGCAAGCCGTCCGCGAAGGCCCGTGCCTCGTCGAGGTCGGGGCTCGCGGTCTCGCACCAGACGAGATCCGCGTACGGTGCGTAGCTGATGCCTCGGGCGATGGCGGCATTGAGACCGCCCCTCAGCGCGTGGAATCCCTCAGCGGTCCGCTCCGTCCCGAGGAATTCCTGGTCCCGCGGGTCCACGTCGCTCGTGATCAGCTTGGCGCCGTTCGCGTCCGTCCGGGCGATGACGATGGAGGGCACGCCCTCCATGTCCGCGGCAAGGCGCGCGGCGACGAGCTTCTGGATGAACTCCCGGGTGGGCACGAGGACCTTGCCCCCGAGATGGCCGCACTTCTTCGCGCTCGCGAGCTGATCCTCGAAGTGGGCCGCTGCCGCGCCCGCATCGATCAGGGCCTTCATGAGCTCGAACGCGTTCAGCGGGCCGCCGAAGCCCGCCTCGGCGTCCGCGATAATCGGGGCGAACCAGTCGACGTCGTGTCGGCCCGCCATCCTCTGCTTCTGGTCTTCCCGGCGGAGCGCGTTGTTCAGGCGCCGCACCACGTTCGGCACGGAATCCGCAGGATAGAGGCTCTGGTCCGGGTACGTCTGGCCCGCGTCGTTCGCGTCCGCGGCGACCTGCCAGCCACTAAGATAGATCGCCTTGAGGCCCGCTTGGACCTGCTGGACCGCCTGACCGCCGGTCATGGATCCGAGCGCCGCGACGAAGGGCTCCGAGTGCAGGAGCTGCCAGAGTCGTTCGGCTCCTCGCTCCGCGAGCGTGTGGGCGACTCGGACCGATCCCCGCAGACGCACCACGTCCTCCGCGGTGTAGGGGCGCAGGATCCCAGCCCAGCGTTCACCGGTCTTCCAGCCCTGCTCCAGCGCGCGTGCCTCACTCATGCGTCTCGCCTCCGATTCGCGAAGCCGGGCGTCCCACGAAGTCGTCCCGGGGCACGATGTCGGCGCCAGCCGCACCGCGTACCCATCGAGCATCCCCCATGTTCACACCCAGCCGCGCAGCCCCACAGAAACGCGAGGCCGCGCTCATCCGGCAAGCACCACCGAGGTCCCGTAGCGCGTCGCAGAACGGAGTCCCGCCGGTGCGGGTGAGGTGGACCTCGGCATGTTGTCGAGTTCTGGATGTTTTCGGTTTACTTAAAAGTTAGCACGCAACCTGCACACGAGCCGCTTTCGGTTCGACGTGCGGCATCGTTGGCGAAATGACGGAGCCTTCATGGCTCACGGATGTCTCGGCTAGCGTAATGCGAACCGAAACGCCCTACACGTTGCTCTTCGACAAGGATTGCCGGATCTGCTCGGTCGCCGCGCACGCGCTCCACCTGCTGGATGTCCGCAGGTCCCTCGAGATCCAACCCATTCAGGACGCGGAGCGCTTGCTCGCCGCGGTGCCTGCAGCCACGTGGTTCGACGGCGCGCACGTCGTGGCCCCGGACGGGTCCGTGACGTCCGGGCCGGAAGCCATGCCGTCCATCGTGGCCGCGCTGTTCGCAGGACCTGGCATGGAGCGACGGCTCCGGCGCTCACACACTTCCATGACCATTCTACGAGGCGCATACGGACTCATGACGGAGGTGCGGGGACGGCTGAGCTGCGCCGGGGTCGCACCCGCTTCGGCGGGACGTATCCCGGAATGAGCGACCGGAGCGTCCTCAGGTTGCGCCGGTATCCCGCATCGTCCCCGGGGAACTCGAGGCATCCCGGCAGCTGGGCGAATCGGGTGTCGTTGACCAGGTGACGAAAGCCCTCCAGACCGATCTTACCCTTCCCGATGTTCTCGTGACGGTCCGCGTGGGAGTTCAGGTCTCCCTTGGAGTCATTCAGGTGGAACGCCCGAACGCGGGGAAGGCCGACCGTGGTCTCGAGGCTCCGAACGAGGTCCGCATACCCCTCGGGGGAGCGGAAGTCGTACCCTGCGGCGAAGGCGTGGCAGGTGTCCACGCACGCACCGAGGCGCTCCGGGCGCGAGGAAGCGGACATGACCGCCGCGATCTGGTCGAAGGTCGCGCCGATGGTGCTCCCACCGCCTGCCGTGTTCTCGAGGACCGCGAAGACCGAGGGCGCGTCCGCGTGCTCGAAGCACCAATCGAGGCTCTCGGCGATCGTGCGAATCCCGAAACGCTCGCCCTTGCCCAGGTGGGCCCCCGGGTGAAAGATAACGTCCGAGACGCCCAGCTGTTGGGCGCGGTCCAACTCGTCCACGAAGGCCGATCGGGAAAGCTTCAGGAGGGGCTTCTTCGGCGAGGCGAGGTTGATCAGGTAGTTCGCATGGATCATAGCGCGGACGATCCCGTGAGCCCGGAGGTTCGCCTGGAATGCCCCCGTCTCCTCGTGCGTCAGAGGTTTCAGGTTTCGAAGCATCCGCGGGCTTCGGGAGAAGATCTGGATGGCCT
>DASQGG010000191.1 GCA_035632695.1 Thermoplasmata archaeon | reverse complement strand
GTCTGCAGTGGCCCAGTTCCCCGGCTACCTGGCCTCCATGATCCTGGTCGAGCGGTGGGGCCGCAAGCGCACGCTCGCGCTGTTCCTGATCCTAGGCGGAGTCAGCGGGTTCGCATTCGCCACAGCGAGTGAGATCGCCGTCCTGTTCGCGAGCCTCGCGTTCGTGAGCTTCTTCAACCTGGGAGCGTGGGGCGCCGTCTACGCATACACTCCAGAGCTGTTCCCGACTCAGTACCGCGCGACGGGGTTCGGCATGGGTGAGACCGTGGGCAAGATTACCGCCATCTTCGCGTCGCCCCTGTTCTTTGTGATCTACACGGCGACCGGCGGCGTGCTCGTGCCCCTCGCGGTGATTGCAGTGGTCATGGCGATCGGCGGGCTCTTCCTCGCCGGAGTGGGGCCCGAGACCAAGGGACAGACATTCACGTAGCGCGCGGTACGGCGTTCCCATAAATACCGACGTTCACGATGGGTGACGGGGCACACGCTTGGCGGCCGATCGCCTGTCCTTGCTCAGCGGACTGCCCGCCGGCACCTTCCGCTTCGGGACGGTCGTACTCGTCGAGTACGAGTCGCATTCCCCCTGGTACGAGACTTCCGTCACGCTCGCGGCCAACGCGCTGGCGGGAGGCATCCGCACGGACTACCACACGTTCCAGCACATGCCCGACGACGTGGTGGCGTCGCTCGAGAAGCAAGGCGTGAACGTGGTTGCCGCGCAGCGGCAGGGTCGCCTCCGTCTCATCGACAGTTACAGTCCGCAGACGGGGCTCGCGGACCCCGTCCTCCACCGCCCGTACGAGTTCGCTTCCCAGTCGCTCCGGATCGCGGACTGGAAGAAGGGCTCGACGGGGGTGCTCCAGGAGCCCGAGGAGCACCACCTGCTCCACATCGACGAGAACGATTCCGTGCTCCTGCACTACAACCGGGAGCGCGAGGTGATCGACTTCTTCCGGACGCGCGCGTTCGAGGCGGCGCGCAAGCGGGACTTCTTGTTCGTCCACGGGTTCACGGCGGGCGTCCACTCCAAGCCGTTCTACCGCAAGTTCGAAACCCTGGCCGACGTGGTGCTCGACCTGCGGACGCGCGAGGTGGAGGGCCAGCTCGAGCGTCTCCTGCGGGTGCGCGCCATCCGCGGCATGGCGGTCGACTCCCGTTGGCGCCTGCTCACCCTGACGGCCCGCGGGCAGGTACGCGTCCTCGGACCGGCCCGTGTCGGGGAGCGGGTCCCCAGTCGGCCGCGGCGCTCGGCGGCCGAGACCCGCGGCGGGGGCCCGAGGTGGAGCCCGCACTGCATCTCGAGAACCCGAGGGCCGCGAAGGTCTTCGAATGCTTGGTCACGGCTTTCGTGGAGGACGCCCAGAGGAAGCGGTTCCCCGAGCCTGAGGCGGGATGGAGAAGCCTCGTCCAGATCGCCCGGGACACCGGCCTGTCTCCGTCGAGTCTGTACCCACGGCAGGGAGGCGTCAACCCCATCATGGGGGAACTCACCTCACACGGGCTCGTGGAGACCCGCGTGATCCCCGGGGCACGGGGCCGCGGCGGGATCACGCTGCGCGTGCGGCTCGCATACGACGAAGCCGCGGTCCGGGAGTACGTCCACCAACGGGGACGCCCTTAGGCTCGGCGCGAAAAATCGGCCACATCCGCACGAAAATCCGCCATCTACTTTTCGCGCACCTCGCGCAGGTCATGACGAAAGCAGCAGCGGGGGTCGGGGCGATTCTGGTCGCCTTGGCCCTGGTGGCGTTGTGTCTCGTGACGGCGATGCCCGCTCGGGCAGCGGCCGCCACGGAGGAAGCGTGGGGCGACGGCCAGGTGTGGCTCATGATTCACGGGCCCACCAATCCCTCGAACGCGATCTCCCATCGGGATCTGTACCTCGTGGCACCGCAGACGGCCACCCCGCAAGGATCCGCTAACGAGCCGATCGGGGTCGTCCATGACCACGTGCTGTCGATGCCGTCGGACGGGCACGGGGAGTATACGGCCAACTGGGACGTCGTGATCGCGTTCTGCAACCCGCACAGCTCGGCTTGCGTGGTGGGGTCTGAGTCGTGCCCCTCCTTTGCGAACGGACTCTGCCTGGCGAAGTCAGTGAATGGTCAGGCCCTCACGTCGGTTGCCGCAATCGAGGCTGCTGCGAGCGTGCACGACGTGATCTTGGTCGAGCCGGGCGGGTCCTTCGTGTGCACCGTGGTCCCCCTCACCGGATGGTGACGCGGGGACCACCCTCTTTCTTTCCCCCTCCGAGGAGGGCGCTCCCGCGCACCTCCTCGGAACGGAGAGTATGTAGCGGTGCCAATGCAACCGGTACAAAGCCTATAATCCCCCAGGCCTTTGTCGCCGAGAGGACCGCCTCTTGGGCGGCTCCTGAGCTACGATACCATGGCGAAGCGCTCTCCGAAGAAGACCGCACGGAAGGTTCACGCACGAAAGGGATTGACAGGCCCGAAGATCGTCGTCGCACCGCCAGGCCCCAAGTCGAAGGCCGCCTTGGCCCGCAAGGAGCAGTTCGTGACGAAGGGGTTGCGCGTCGGGCTTCCCCTCGAGCTCACGCGCGCGGAGGGACCGTTCGTCCAGGACGCGGACGGTAACGTGTACATCGACCTCGGCGTGGGCATCGGGGTCCACAACGCGGGCCACCGGCCTCCGGAGGTGATCCGGGCGGCGAAGGCGCAGCTCGACAAGCTCACCCACATCTGCTACATGGTCTCCACGTACGGCCCGTACACGGACCTCGCCGAGGTCATGGCGGAGATCTGCCCGCCCGGGATGACCCAAAGCATCTTCCTGAACTCAGGTTCGGAGGCCATCGAGAACGCGGTCAAGATCGCCCGCGCGTACACGAAGAAACCTTGGATCGTCTCCTTCCGGACGGCGTTCCACGGGCGCACGCTCCTAGACATCAGCCTCACGGGCAAGGAGAAGCCGTACCGCGAGGGCTTCGGGCCGCTCGTGCGCGAGGTCCTAATCATGGACTATGCCTACCCGTACCGCGATCCGGAGAACCGTTCGCCCGCGGATTGTGCCAAAGCGCGCGTGGAGGAGATCGAGGCGGCCATCACGAAGCCTGAGCTCGACGGCCAGGTGGGGATGCTCGTGGCCGAGCCCGTGCAAGGCGAGGGCGGGATCATCGTGCCGCCCAAGGAGTTCTTCCCCCTGCTCCGGAGGCTGTGCGACGACCACGGCATCCTCCTGATCGACGACGAGGTCCAGGCGGGCATGGGCCGCACGGGCCTGCTCTGGGGCATCGACCACTGGAAGACCGTGCCCGACCTGCTCGTGAGCGGCAAGGCCCTCGGCGGCGGCCTTCCCCTCGGCGGGGTCACCGGGCCCGCGAAGATCATGGAGGCGCCCGGACCCGCGAGCCTCGGGGGGACGTTCGGGGGCAACCCGGTGGTCTGCGCTGCGGCGCTCGAGGCCGTGAAGGTGATTCAGAAGGCCCTTCCCAAGGTGCCGCGGCTCGAGGCGCTCATGCACACGCGCCTGGACGAGATCTACGACCGCTTCGAGCGCGTGGGCGAGGTGCGCGGCATCGGCGCGATGTGGGCCATGGAGTTCGTCAAGGACCGAGGGACGAAGGAACCGGATCCGGACTTCGCCCGCGCGGTGCAGCTCGGGGGTCTCCAGAACGGACTCATGCTCCTGCCCGCGGGGTACTACGGCAACTGCGTGCGGCTTCTGCCGCCCCTGAACATCCCACTGTCCCTGATGAACCGGGCGTTCGACCGCCTCGAGGACACGATCGCCGCGGCCCTCAAGGCCACGTCGTGAGGCGGTGCCATCATGGTCACCCAGACCGCGACCCTGCTCCCCGAGGTCCAGAAGGACTACGGGGACCTGAAGAACTTGATCGGCGGGAAGTGGGTCCCCTCCACGGCACGGGATTGGCTCGACGACACGAACCCCGCGACGGGTGAGCGAATTGCGCGCGTCCCCCTGTCCCCCAAGGAGGACATCGACGCTGCGGTCCAGGCGGCCCTCGGGGCGTGGGAGGAGTGGCGGGAGACGCCCCCGATCTCCCGTGCGCGGTACTTCTTCACCCTCCGCGACCTGATGGAGGGGCATTTCGAGGAGCTCGCACGCATCGTGTCCCAGGATCACGGCAAGATCATCGACGAGGCGCGCGGGGAGGTGCGCCGCGCGATCGAGAACGTCGAGGTCGCCGCGGGCATCCCCAGCCTGATGATGGGCTACAACCTGGAGGACGGGGCGGCTGCGGGCATTGACGAGGAAGTCCTGTATCAACCGCTCGGCGTCTTCGCCGGCATCAGCCCGTTCAACTTCCCCGCCATGGTCCAGTCCTGGTTCTGGCCCTATGCGGTGGCGACGGGGAACTGCTGGATTGCGAAGCCTTCCGAACAGGATCCGATTGTCCAGGTCTACCTTGCCCAGCTCATCGAGAAGGCGGGTTTCCCTCCCGGCGTGTTCAACTTGGTGCACGGGGCAAAGGAGAGCGTCGAGGCGATTTGCGACCACCCGGACATCCGAGGCGTCTCGTTCGTCGGGTCCACCGCGGTGGCGAAGCTCGTGTACGCCCGGGCCGCCGCGCACGGCAAGCGCGCGGCGTGCGGCGGAGGCGCGAAGAACCTCCTTGTGGTCCTCCCGGACGCCAAGCTCGACCGGATCGTACCCAACATGATCTCCTCCGTCTACGGCACCGCCGGCGAACGCTGCCTCGCGGGGTCCGTCATCGTCGGCCTGGACGAAGCCCACGACGCGGTCCGCAAGAAATTCTCGGCCGCGGCCTCCAAGCTCAAGCTCGGGTACGGCTTGGACGAGACGGTCCAGATGGGGCCTGTGATAACCAGGAAGCACCAGGAGCGGGTGCTCGGCTATATCGACAAGGGCGAGGCGGAGGGCGCCGAGGTCGCCTTGGACGGCCGCAAGGCGAGGGTCCCCGGGTACGACGGCTACTTCGTGGGTCCGACCGTTCTGGATGGCGTCACGCCGGACATGACCGTGGCCAAGGAGGAGATCTTCGGCCCCGTGGCCAGCTTCGTCACGATGAAGGACCTGGACGAAGCGATCGCGTGGATCAACCGGAGCCCGTATGGGAACGCCGCGTCCATCTACACCTCGAGCGGGAAGGCGGCGCGCGACTTCCGGTACCGGGTGCGAGCGGGCAGCATCGGAGTCAACCTCGGGGTTGCCGCGGCGATGGCCTATTTCCCCTTCGGCGGGATGAAGAACTCGTTCTTCGGGGATCTCCATCCGCAAGGGCGGGACGCGATTCGGTTCTTCACGGAGAGCAAGGTCGTCATCACGCGCTGGGTCTGACGCGATGGATCTACCCGAGCTCACGAACTTCGGCTCGTTGATTCGATACGCCCTGCTCTTGGAGGCCTCGAGCGCCTCCCTGTACCGCACAGCCGCCGGGTGGTTGGCGCCCGGGACGCAGAAGGACCTCGCACGGGAGCTCTCCGAACAGCACGAGAGCCGGCGAACGCTCCTTGAGCGAACGAGGCAACAGAAGCTGAACGAAATGGTCCTGGAGCCGATCAGCGGACTCGAGGGCGCGCGGTACGTGTTCGACGCCGATCTCGCGAGCGCTGCGGACATCCGGCCGAAGGCTCTCGGCGTCGAGGAGGCGGGCGCGCGCCTGTACGCGGAATCGTCCCTGATCGCGAAGTCCTTGCTGACCGAGGCTGCTCGGACCTTGCAGAAGCTCGCCGTGGAGAACCAGCGCAACCTCGCGCGTCTGCGTGAGGCCTTTCCCGCCTAGGGGCCAAGACGGTTCG
>DASQGG010000190.1 GCA_035632695.1 Thermoplasmata archaeon | reverse complement strand
CCTTGATCTCGTAGCGGTGATTGCACGCCTTGCAGAATAGGGAGCCCTCGAGGATCTCGTCTTTTTCGAGGTCCACCTTGAGCTCGAGGTCGCCCTTGCACACGGGGCAGCAGAGGATCTCCATGAGGTCCCGCTTCATCGGCCCCCGCATGGTGGGCCGCGTCTTAAGCCCATTGGAGTCCCGGAGCGTTCGACCTCCGGACCAAAAACCTCTTGGCCGTCCTCGGATGCTGGACGGCGTCGGCTCGAAACGGGTCTCCTCCATGCACACCCGACAAGTCATAAATAGGACGTCCCTTATCGAGCACCCTCTTCGGAGTCGTGGCCCCGGTGGATGAACGGAAGAGCTGGCTCCGCGAGAACTGGCGCATCGGCCTCGTCCTCGTGCTGATCCTGGGCCTCGCGCTGTTCCTGCGGGTCTACTTCGTGTACAACGAGTTCGCGCCCGCGGGGTACTGGACCGGCGGGGGAGACTACTCCGGCGGCTCCGACCCGTTCTACTGGGAGCGCGCCCTGCTCTATTCGTTCCAGACGGGGAAGGAGCTCAGCTGGGACGCCGCGATGAACTACCCGATCGGCTTCCCCGCCGTCCGGCCGCCCCTCTTCGACTGGTTCAACCTCCTCGGGGGCTACGTGATCAGCCCCGTGTTCCCGGGCGGGGCGTGGGACGCGATGGTCTGGATGCTCAACATGAACGCCGCGATCTTCGGCGTCCTCTCGATCATCCCCACGTACCTGATCGGGAAGGAGGCGTTCAACCGCCGCGCGGGGATCCTTGCGGCCCTCCTGCTCACGATCAGCGCCGCGTCCCTCCAGCGCAGCCACGCGACGATCGCGGTCCACGACTCGTGGACCCTGTTCTTCGTCATTTGCACGTTCTACTTCTACCTCCGCGCCCTGAAGACCCTGAACCGCCGGCGCTGGGTGGAGAACTGGTTCCAGGGCAAGGCCGTGACCGCGGGCGTCCAGGCGTTCCTCCGGGAGAACCGGAGCAGCGTCCTGTACGCGTTCCTGGCGGGCCTCAGCATCGCGGTGACCGCCCTATCCTGGCAGGGGTGGGCGTACGTCCCCGTGATCCTGATCCTGATCTTCGTGGTCGAGGTCCTCCTTGACCGGATCCGGAACCAGGACGCCCTGGGCGTCACGATCCTCTTCATGATCATCCTGGCCACGCCGCTCCTGGTGTCGTTCCCCTGGTACTCCGTTCGGAACCAGATCCACGTGTGGTGGGACGTGCCGTTCTACCTGTTCCTCGTCGCGAGCGCGCTAGGGCTCATCTTCACGGTCACCCGGGACTACCCGTGGACGATCGTGATTCCCGCCACGTTCGTCGCGGGCGGGGCGGGCCTCCTCATCGGCTTCACGGTGAACCCCTCCCTCCTCGTCGCCTTCTACAGCGGCGCGGGGTACTTCGTCAAGAACAAGGTGTACCAGACGATCGCCGAGGCCCAGGAGCCCGGGATGTCCGAGCTCATCCTGAACTACGGCCTGTTAACGTTCGGGATCGGACTCCTCGCCGTCGGCTACATGGTGTACCAGATCCCCAAGCGGAACAACCCCGCGTACACGATGCTCGTCCTCTGGACCGCGGGCGCCCTCTTCATGGCCCTGGCCGCCGCGCGGTTCCTGTTCAACGCGGGCCCCGTCATGGCGATCGCGACCGGGTACGCCCTCGACCTCGTCCTGACGCGCTTCGGGTTCGAGGAGATGCGGCGCACGTACCGTTCCCTCGCGGAGGGCTCGTGGCGGAACGCGGTCCGGAAGAGCGTGAAGCCGCGGCACGTGATCGTCGCCGTCCTGATCGCGGGTCTCGTCCTTCTGCCCAACGTCTGGTTCGCCGTGGACTCGGGCATCCCGTACGAACAGAAGGGGATCTACGACAAGCAGATCCAGTCCCTGCTCCCGTCGTTCCTCCGGGCACCGGGGTACGGCTCCGCGGGATCCGGGAACACGTTCTACCTCGGGGCCTTCGGCTATTCCCTTCCGAACCAGACCCAGTACTTCCCGGCGGCGTACCAATGGTTATCGACCCAGGACGCCAACGTGCCCCTCCTGGACCGCCCGGCCGTCCTCGCGTGGTGGGACTACGGCTTCGAGATCACGGAGCGCGGCGGCCACCCGGTCGTCGCGGACCCGTTCCAGAACGGCTACGCGATCTCCGGGCAGGTCATCCTCTCCCAGAACGAGAGCTCCACGATCGGGCTCATGGCCTTGCGGATCATCGAGGGGGACTACCGCGCGCACGGCCTGAGCCTGAGCCCCGCGGTCTCCCAGATCCTGACGGGCTACGGGATCGACCCGAACCTGGTCACGTACACGTTCCGGAACCCGGGGTTCCCGATCCCCATCATCCTCCACAGCCCGAACGTGTACGGGCCGTGGGACTCGAACCTCCAGACGGGCAACGCGCCGTACATCTACCTGGGCCAGATCCTCCTGGGGAGGCTGAGCGAGGACCAGCTCGTGAACCTGTACCAGGCCGTGAGCGCGGCCACGGGCACGTCGATCGGCTACTTCATGGTGGACACGCGGCTCTTCCCGATCAGCGCCTCGAACACGGGGATCTTCTACGCGCCCGCGAAGCTCTCGGACCACCGCGTCCTGAACCTCGTGAACGGCCAGGTCATGCCGTACGACTTCTTCCAGCTCTTCGCGAACACGCAGACCGCGAACAACCTCCCCATCCAGTTCGTGAGCCCGACGGACCAAGTCACCTCGACCTCGATCCAGTACCAGCCCATGTTCTACAACTCCATGTTCTACCGCGCGTACGTCGGCTACTCGCCCTCCGTGGTCGGCTCCTCGGACAAGGGGATCCCGGGCATGGACCAAGCGCTCGCCGCGTACGTGCCCGAGCCCGCGTGGAACCTCACCCACTTCCGGCTCGTGTACCGGACCGCCTACTACAACCCGTACCCGGACGCCTCGAACCACACGGGCGCGTGGCGGGCCGTGAACTACGACCAGGCGGCCAAGCTCCAGCAGCAGATCACCGCGGGCAAGGTCACGGGCGTCGTGGACATGAGCCCCCTCACCTCGATCCAGAACGGCGCCGTGATCCTCCGCTACTACCCCGGCGCGTACGTGAACGGAACGGTCGCCGTGGGCGGCGTACCCATGCCCGGCGTCCGGATCACGGTGACCGACGAGCTCGGCACGCCGCACTTCGAGACGACCACGGACGCGGCGGGCCACTACAGCGCGATCGTCCCCTTCGGGAACGTCACGCTCACCGCGAGCACGGGCAAGGCGGACAACCGGACCCTCGTGGGCCCGAACGTGCTCGGCACGGTCACGATCCCCGTGTCCCTGGACCAGGCGAACCGGGTCAACGAGGACCTCGACGGGGATGGCGTCCCGGACTGGCTCATGACCCACGACTTCGACGTGACCCCGATGTCCCTCCAGGGGACCGTGTACTTCGATCTGAACCACAACGCGGTCTATGATGCCGGGGACCTCGCCGCGGCGGGCGCGACGGTCACCCTAGCCGCCGCGGACTTCCAGCGGATCGCGACGGTGACGACGGGACCCACGGGAGCCTACGCCCTGACCGACCTGCCCGCCGGCACGTACCGGGTCACGGTCGCGTACGGGGGTCGCACGTTCACCCCCGCGAACCTCACGATCACGGCCACGACGCCGAGCAAGCAGGACATCGGGCTTGCCTTCTCCACGGTCCACGGGAGCACGGTCGACGCGAACGGCGTCGCCATGGGCGGCGTGAACGTGACGCTCACGGACGCCTCGAACCGCACGACCTGGCAGACCACCTCGAACGCGACGGGCGTGTACGACTTCCCCTTCGTGCTGCCCGGGAACTTCTCCCTGACGGCGGTCTCCGGCGAGCTCTCCTCCGTCCCGCTCGGGTTCGACGTGGGCGCCCTGGGCTTCACCCAGAACCTCACCCTCACGCCGTCGGGCCAGGTGCAGGGCACGACGGAGCTGTTCGGCGTCGCCCTGCCCTATGCCACGGTGCGGTTCCAAGAGTCCGCGACGGACTACGTGATCGCCACGGTCACCTCGGACGCCAACGGCCACTTCAGCCTCGCGCTCCCCGCGGGCACGTGGAACGTGAACGGCCGCATGTACCAGGGAAGCTCGTTGTTCGCCACGGTCGGTCAGTTCGCGATCACGCAAGGAGCGACCACCGTCTTCAACCCGAACTTCGTGGACGGGGCGCGCGTGACGGGGAGCGTCACGGCCATCGGGCAGTCCGGGGATCTCCGCGCCCACATCGGCTTCCTGGGGGCCACGGGCGAGTGGTGGCTGCGTTCGGCCCTCGGCAACACGTACCTGGCGTACCTGCCCACGGGCTCCTACGCCGTGGTCGCGAACACCCCGAGCGACGCGTGGGTCGGGACTGCGAGCGTCGGCGGACCCGCGACGAGCCTGAGCCTCAACCTGTGGAACGGCACCCCCTTGTCCGGGACCGTGTACTGGGATATGAACGGAAACGGCAAGGTCGACACGGGCGAGGGCATCTCGGGCGCCCGGATCGACCTCGTGGACAACACGGGCCAGCGGACCGTCGCGGTCTCCGGACCCGGCGGGGCCTTCTCGCTCACCCTCTTCGACAACCGGACGTACTCCGGGACGATTACCGCGGCCGGATTCTCCCCCCACTCCATCCCGTCCGCCACGCCCTCGGAAATCGGCTCGGGCGTCACGTACGCCCTGACGCCCACGCCCGTCTCCCTGACGGGCACGGTCTTCCTGAACGGGACGCCCATCTTGAACCGGGCCCTTGGGCTTCACGCCGTCGCGCGGAGCGAGGGCGCCCTGTCTGTGAACGGGACCACGTTCACGGACGGCACGTTCTCCCTCTCCCTGGCCCCGGGCAGCTACGACCTCGTGGTCGACGAGAACGTGTCCTCCGCCTCGAGCGCCTGGCGCTACCAGAATCTGGCCTCGGACCACGTCGTCCTCTTCGTGGACGAGGGGAGCGCCTCGTACAACCTGGCCATCGTCGCGCGCGCCCTTGTCAAGGGGAACGTCACCGTGGGCGGCGTCGCGGGTCCCGCCACGGTCAACTTCCGAGGGCTTGACGACCGGACCCTCGAGACCACGGCCTCGGGCTACTCCGTGTACCTCCGGGCCGGCACGTACTCCGTCGTCGCGAACCGCACGATCGGGAGCGCGCCGTACGAGGTCCTGGCGAACGTGACCGTGCCTTCTGCGGGAAACGTTACCCTCGCCCTGTCCGCCGCCACGATGGTGGCGGGGCAGATCATGTTCAATGGCACGGCCGTCAGCTCGCGGCTGTCCTTCACGTTCGTCCGCAAGGAGGGCGGCACGTTCCCCGCCTCGAGCCTCGCGGGCGGTTCGTTCTCCGCCGTCCTCGTCGTCGGCAACTACTCGGTGCAGCTGAACGACGTGGGCAGCACCACGGTGGGGAACGTGACCCAGTACTACCGGTACGCATTCGCGGGCAGCCTCACGATCGCGCCCGGCACGACCAGCCTGACGTACAATCTCCCGGCGAGCCGAACGTACGACAACACGACCGTGACGGGGCTCGTCTCCCTGGGCGGGGGCGGCGTCGACGCGAGCCTCTCCTTCATCGCCCGTTCGGGCGGCGCGCTCAACGCCCAGGCCGCCTCCGCGTCCAACGGCACATACTCCGTGTCCCTCGCCCCCGGGACCTACGTCGTGTACGCCACCCGAGCCGCGGGTCCCTCCGGGTTCCTGGCGACCCTCACGGTGCCCCATGCGACCACCTTCTCCTACCCGGTCTCCCTCCTGCCCGCCTTCGTCCTCTCGGGCGTGACCACGGACCCCTCCGGGGCGCGCGTGGCCGCGACCGTGAACGTGACCGGGACGGCCCAGCTGGGCCTCCGGACGGACGCCGCGGGCAACTATCAGACGCTCCTCCCCGTGGGGTCGTATACGGTCACCGCGGACCGCACGCAGACGGAGCAGGGCGTGGTCGTCGACTACGAGGGGACCGCGACCTTCTCCCTGCAGACGGACACCGTGGTTAACCTCCAGCTCGGACGCCTGGACCATCGGGCGGCCGTCCTGACCTGGGATGCCTCCCAGAACCGGACCGTGAACCCGGGCGGGGCCGTCACGTACACGATCCGCGTCCAGAACACGGGCAACGTCCAGGACACCTTCGCCCTGACGGGGAGCGCCTCCGCGGGCTGGTTCTTCACGTTCTTCCCCACCACGGTGGCCCTGAACTACGGGACCGCGGCGAACGAGACCGCGGTCACGGTGACGATCCAGACTCCGGCCGGCGCCCTGGTCAACCACGGAGCGGTCACGATCACGGCGACCTCGACCGCGGACAGCCACGCGAAGGGGAGCGTCGCGGTGACCGGGGGCATCGTCCGGACCCGCGGCCTGACCCTGCAGGTGGATCCCGCGTCGGGCACATTCGACGGCCAGTACCTGAACTACACGGTCAACGTGCACAACACGGGCAACGCCCCCGAGGCCGTGGACCTCTCGATCCAGAACCCGACGGACGTCGCCGCCGCGGGCTGGACCCCGGGCCTGACCCGCTCGGGCGCCGCTCGGGCCGCGGGTCTCGTCCTCACGAACGTGAGCGTCGACGCGAACGCCTCGACGACGGTCAAGCTCGTCCTGCGCCTGAACGGGGCAAATGGCGGAACCACGGTCGCCCTGGCGGCCTCCGCCGAAGGGGCTCCGTCCGTGGCCGCGCAGACCACGTACACGGCCACGCTCCCGGCGCTCTCGTTGCCTTCGGGCGTCGGGGTGAGCGGCCCCGGCACCGTCCTGCAGTTGCCGCTGAACTCGCTGCTCCTCGCCGCGGTGGTGGGCGGAGTGGCGGCTGCGGCGCTCGCGCTCTTCCTCACGCGGCGGAGGCGATGAGCGCGCGAGCCCTCGCCCTCGTCCTAATCGTGCTCGCGGTTGCGGTCGTGGCCGTCCCGGCGGCGGTCTCGGCGGACACGGGCCCCCTCTTCGCGACGATCACGGGCCCGACGGCCCTGGCCCCCAGCCAGACCGCGGTGTACAACGTCACAATCACGGGCGGACCGACCGGGAACACGACGTATGCCCTGAACTGGCAAATCACGGGCACGAACACGTCGGGGGGCAATCCCGTAGCCACGTCCCCGGGCTCGACCAGTGGCAACCGGACGTCGTACAGGCTAAACGTGACCGCGCCCACCTTGGAGCAGAGCCTCACGCTGACCGTGACCGTCGTCGCCACCCCGAAGGTCGGGACCCGCGAGAACGTGACGACCACGTTCGCAATCACGGTCCTCAAGGGAATCGTGCTGGCCGCGACGTTCCACAATAGCGGCACGACCGCCGCCGAGAACGTCACGGTCCGCTGGTACATCGACGGGACCCTCGTGGGCACGAGCATCCTCAAGTCCATCGCGGCGAACGGGGACGCGACGGTTACGTTCACGTACCTGCCCGTGGGGCTGAGCCCCGGCCAGCACACGTTGACCGTGTCCGCGGACCTCGACCACGACGGGATCATCGACCCGGCGCGGGGTGAGACGGTCACCTCGACGATCTTCTACAGCCAAGTGCAACAGCCCGCGTCGGGATGGGCGATCCTCCTGGCGATCGGGGTCTTCATCCCCGTCTTCCTCGGCGTCGTCGCGTGGCGGCGGCGCGGGGAGCGGTGATCACTCGGACTCGAGAATCCAGACGTCCGCGTGGTTCCGAAGGAGCATCCCGAGCTTCGTCTTGGAGATCCCGGCCCGCGCGAGCAGGCCGTCCAGCCGGTCCGCCGGGGGCAGCATGACCTCGCCGTCGACCCAGGCCGTCGCGATCGTCTCGTACCGCACGCGCTTTCCGGCCACCTTGATTCGGCTCGCGGCCGTCTCCCGGAATATGTGCAGGACGATGTGGACCGAGGTCACGGCCGTGGGCCGCACCTTGGCGTTGTAGTAGCCCGCCACGTCCTTGTGCACCGGGGCGAAGGATCCCACGCGCTTCGCGTACTCGCGCCAGCCGCGGTCGAAGGGCGAACGGGCCGTGCTCATGCAGTGCTCCGTGATGGGCTGAACGTCCTCGAACGTGGCCAGGATGGACTGCCCGGAGACCAGGGAGCCCAGGAACTCGGGCCACGACGCGTATTCCTCGAGAGGCATCGTATTCGCCAGGTTCTTCGCCAGGCTCACGAGGTAGTTGTTCAGGCCCGCGACACCCACCTTGGAGGCGAGGTCCTCGAGGAACAGAGCGGTCGCGATCTCCACGAACGGGTTGCCCTCGGGCATGTGAGTTTCCGCGGGCATCATCGGCCCCCCTTGAGGCGCGCGCCCCGCATCACGAGGGCGTACACGCACTCGTAGTTCCGGAGGAGCGCGCGGACGTGTTCCTCGTTGATGTTGATCATCGCCACGTTCTTGGAGGAGATCTTGGTCTCGCCGCTCCAGCCCCGCGTGGCCAGCAGGTACGACACGAGCGGGTTCCCCGAGACGGTCACGTTCTTGGCGATCTCCTCGCGGAAGCGCTCGTGGAAGACGCAGAAGTTGCAGACGGCGATGTTGTGGACGTTCGCGTTGTACTCCTCGGTGACCGTGCGGTCCGCGGGGCTCATCCGACCCGTGGCGTACCGCGTGCGGAAGATGGTCGGGACGTAGCAGCACTGCTTCATGGCGTACAGGTAGCCGACCACGTCGCCGTCCACGTCCGTGATTGCCATGTCCGTGAGCGGTGTGACGTCCCCTTCGATGCTGAACGCGGTTCGGCCCTCGCGCACGGCCACGTTGAACGAGGTCCACCCGAGATAGGCCTCCTTCCCCATCCGAGACGCGAGGGCGTCCCCGACGCGCTGCCAGAACTCGACGACGCCGTCGGCGCCGGCCTTCTCGATCATGTCCTCGATCAGGGAGGCGAGCGCGACGTCGAGCATGGTCACCGGTCTCCGGTCATGGGATCACACGAAGGACGAGAGGACGTCATTCAGGTGCGCCTTCCATTCCTTCTCCGCGCGGTCCGCGACCGTGTCGCCGCGGATCTCTCGGAGCTTCTCGAGGAGCAGGGCGAGGAAGCGGTTCCAGTGGTCCCGCGTCATGTACGCGGCCGACGTGCCCACCTCGTTGTACGCCAGGGTGATCGTCTCCTCGAGCGGCCCGGGGCCGATCAGGGAGCCCAGCCTCTGGCGGAAGAACGTCTCGATTTCCTTGTTCTTCTTGAACTCCTTGGTCTCGCCGAACTTCTGGACGAACAGGATGCGGGTGAGCCGCTTGAGCTCCGTGGCCACGGTCTCGTCGTATGCGGCGAGGACCGCGGGCGTGATGGGCTTCTCCTCGAACAGGTGGCGGACGACGACCGCCGTCTTCACCACGTTCGCGAGGACGCCCTGCATCTTCGTGATCTCCACGGGTTTCGTGGTGAGGAAGACCAGGAACGCGCGCTCCCCAACCCCGGCGATGATCACCGTGCCCGCCTCGAACTGCTCCACGGACATCATCATGTTCTGACCGCTGAGTTGGTTGCAGATGTGGGCCAGGTTCCCCTTGAGGAGGTTCAGGAGGCGGTATTCCCGCGGGTTCAGCTCGTTCGGGATGGAGGACGCGAAGATCCGCCCGTCGACCCCGAGGAACATGGCGATGTCGAGGCCGTTTTCCTCGCGGCACCGCTCGAGCTCCGTCTCCAGCAGGAGCTTGAGGTGGCCGACCGTCTCGGCCCCCATCGTCTTGTCGACCTTCCCCGCGTAGGGCATCTAGGCTCCCCGTCGCAGCCCGTAGGAGTTGAACAGGATCTGGAGGGCTTCCTCCGGCGAGTAGTCGTAGTCCCAGTTCTTCTGCATGAGCCGGATGCGATCCAGGACCCGCGCGGGCGCCTTGAGCGCTTCCGCGGTCTTCAGGGCCTCGTCGAACGTCTTCGTGTGCGAGCGGGTGGTCTCCTCGGGCATCTGGGCGGGGCTCGCGCGGACCACGATGCCGATCCCGCGCGCGAACAGGTACGGGTACACGCCTTCGCCGTGGTGGACCCCTCGCATCTTCAGGATCTTGAGCGTGCGGTTGAACGCGCCGCCGATCGGGTAGTACTCCAGCTGGATTGCGCCGTCGGACAGGTAGATGGGCAGGAGGACGTCCTCCCCGATCGTCTCCCCGGGGCGGGAGTGCTCCTCGACCGTACACAGGACGACGCCGAGCTCCTTGAGCGTGTAGAAGAGCTTCCCGATTAGCTCCCGCTGCTCGAGCTTGTCCCCGGTCGCCCAGATCACCGGGGTCATCGGATCGATGACCACGCGCGTGGGGATGTTGTAGTCCGCGCGGGCCTTGACGAGCTGAGGCAGCTGTTCCTCGATCATCTTCTTGAAATTCTTCCCCTTGAGGTGGATGAAGAAGAGGCTCTTCTCGTAGTACTTGCGCATGTCGAAGCCCATGAGTTCCGCCTCGTGCATGATCTGCTCCGGCGGTTCCTCCAAGGTCACGTACAGAGCCTGCTCGCCCTGCTCGATGCCCTCCATGAGGAACTGGACCGCGAACGTCGACTTTCCCGTACCGCTCGACCCCAGGAGGACGACGGTCGACTCGGGGTAGAAACCGCCTTCGATGAGGTCGTCCAGGCCAGGAATCCCGCTGGGCACTTTCTCCTTGTCCGCCATGGGTCTCCCTCCAGGCCCCTGTGCCCCGGATCGGGGGACGGGCAGGCGACCTGCACGAGGTGAAGCGACCGATGAAGAGGCCTTTTTAAAAGCGCTTGGCCCTGGGAATCGTCCCTGAGAACGAAGGGTGCCCGGCTGGAGTCAGAGCTTCCCGTGCATCGCGTCGAGCTTCTTGGAGAGCTCGTGGCTGCGGGCCGCGACGGCGACCTCGCCCCGGGTCTTCTCGATCAGGCTGCGGGCGATGTCCTGCTTCCGCTTGAGGGCGACCAGCGCGGTCGGGTAGTCGAAGCGCATGAGCGCGTCCAGAATCCGTTCCATCTGCTCCAGGAATGCGGACGCCTGCCCCACGTCCCCGTCGCGGAGGGCCGTGAGCGCGCAGCGGCGCAACTCGCCGACCACGTCGCCGAGGCCGAGCAGGTACGCCGTGTCCGTCACGCCGCACTCCTTGGGTGTCGGCAAGTCCTCCCCGCGCAGGATCGCATGGAACAGGGCGGCCTCGCAGGCCTCCTGCATCGCGTTTTCGACGAACCCCGCGTGGAGCAGGTCGGGGTGGCCGTCCAGGAGGCTGCGGAGCTTCAGGACCTCCTCGTGGGTCTCCTGCAGCGGCTCCTGGACCTTGTCGCCGCGGTGCATCCCCTGGATCGCGGAGCCGGCCAGACGGGCCACGGTCCGCGACGACTTGATGGCGAGTTCGCGGACCTCGTCCTTCTCATCGAGTCGGCCCTCGATCTCCGAGACGACGTCGTCCAGGTTCTTCACGTCGGACCCATGGGCCATGGAGGTACTTGAGGGTTCCCACCCCGGTCCCCCGGGGGGCGCGAGCCGGATGGCTAACAGGTTAACCCCATGAGGGGGCACCTTCGCGGGGGTGAGCGAAAAGCCATTATATGGCTATTAGTATAGTAATGGTCGTGGCCCCATGGTCCCCGACAGATGGGGGGGGAGCGGGTTCTCCTCTCGCACGACGTGCCGGGCGGCGCCCGGTCGACCGCGGCTCAGGCGACCTCGAGAGCGTTCCCGTCACGAGGAGCTGCGGATCTTCTGCATCTTCTCGACCTTGCGCGTGACGACCTCGGGCTTGCCGATGTCCCGGCGCGCGTAGAAGCTCCCGCCCACGAAGGCGAGGGCTTCCTCGGAGATGCCTTCCGCCGTCTCCAGGTCGTCCGCGATGCCCACGACCGCGAGGGACCGGGACGTGGTCGTGAAGATCTTCCCGTCCCGCTCGTCCACGGCGGCGTAGTACAGCTTCGCCCCCGTGCGGCGGATGCTCTCCTCGTCCACCTTGAGCTGCTCCCCTGCCTTGGGCTTCGTGCCGTAGCCCGGCGGGACGACGTACTTGCAGACCGTGGCCTTCTTCGCGAAGTGGGCGCGCAGGGGCAGCCCACCTCGGGCGACGCTCATGCAGAGGTCGATGAAGTTGTCCTCCAGGATTGGCAACACGTTCATGGACTCCGGGTCCGCGAACCGCACGTTGTACTCGAGGAGCTTGGGGCCGTCCTTCGTGGCCATGAAGCCCCCGTACAGGATGCCCTTGAACGGCGTGCCGCGCTCCTGCATCGCCTCGACGGTCCGCCGCATCGTGTCCAGGGCCTGGTCGTAGTCGAGCCGGGAGACGAACGGCAGGAGGTGGTCCGCGTCGCTGTACGAGCCCATCCCCCCGGTGTTGGGTCCGCGATCCCCTTCGTACGCGCGTTTGTGGTCCTGGACCAGGGGGCACGGCACGAGCCGCTTCCCGTCGCAGAGGGCCTGCAGGGAGAATTCCTCCCCGACGAGCTTCTCCTCGACGAGGAAGCGAGCCTGCCCGCCGATCTTCTTCTCGAGGATCTGCCGGCCGTACGCGAGGGCGCCCTCCTTGGAGGAGAAATGGTCCCCCCAGACCTGGACGCCCTTCCCGCCCGTGAGTCCGAGGGGCTTGATCACGAACTCGAAGTTGCTGTCCAGAACGAACTCGGAGAAGGGCGCGTACGAGTCGAAGGCCCAATACGACGGCAGGCCCGGAATCCCATAGGTCTTCATGAGGTCCCGGGTGAACTCCTTGTTCGTCTCGAGCTGGGCCGCGGTCCGCGTGGGTCCCACGGTCGGAATGCCGCGCGCCTCGAGGGCGTCCACGAGTCCCCGTTCGAGCGGCGCCTCGGGGCCCACGACCGCGAGCTCGGCGCGCTGGTCCGTGGCGAACGCCACGATCCGGTCCACGGCGGTGACGTCCCCGAGCAGGACCTCCTTGGCGGCGCGGGCGATCCCAGGGTTCTGGTTGGCCATCGCCGCGATGATCTCGGCCCCGCCCCTCCGGAGCGCCTCGACGATGGCGTGCTCCCGCCCACCTCCGCCCACCACGAGGACGCGCATGGCCCCGCCCGCGCATCCGGTCTCGCGCCTTAAGCCCTTTCGTTCAGCCGGAGAGGGACAGCTCGGCCGCGCGGACCGTGTTCGTGAGGAGCATCGCAATCGTCATGGGACCGACGCCGCCCGGGACGGGCGTGATCGCCTTGGCCTTCTCCTTCACCGCGTCGAAGTCCACGTCCCCGACCGTGCGGTAGCCCGTCTTCTTCGTCGCGTCCGGAATCCGGTTCGTCGCGACGTCGATGACGACCACGCCCTCCTTGACCATGTCCGCGTGGATCGTGTGAGGCGAGCCCATCGCGGCGACCAGGATGTCCGCGCGGCGCGTGTGGGCCGCCAGGTCCCGGGTCGCGCTGTGGACCACGGTGACCGTCGCGTTCGCCTTGGGAGCCTTCTGCATGAGCAGCGCGGCGAGGGGCTTGCCGACGATGTTGCTCCGCCCCGCGATCACGACGTCCTTCCCGCCCGGGTCGTTCCCGCTGCGGATGAGGAGCTCGACGACCCCCGCCGGGGTCGCGGGCGCGAACCGCGGGCTGCCGATGAGCACTAGGCCCACGTTCTCGGGGTGGAAGCAGTCGACGTCCTTGAGCGGGTCGACCGCGTGGACGACGGCCTCCGTGGACATCTGGGGGGGAAGGGG
>DASQGG010000189.1 GCA_035632695.1 Thermoplasmata archaeon | reverse complement strand
TCGGCTTGGAGTACCCGTTCTTCTACGGCGACTGGTTCATGTACTGCTTCGCCAGCGTGAGGTTGTACTCGTACGGCGCGAGGTTGTCCAGGTTGTAGTCCGGGTAGCCCAAGGGCACGGGCCCCACCCAGCGCTTCGCGTAGCCGCCGAACGCGACTTGGATGATCCGGTCGTAGTTGATCGCGTGGACCACCGCCTTGCGGACGGAGAGGTTGTTGAAGGGCGCCGTGTTCTGGTTCATGTAGACCCACCACGCTCCTGCGGTCGAGCCGTACACGTCATCGAGGGCGTTCACGTTGATGCATGCAAGCCCCTTCAGGGAGTTGATTGTGGACGGTCCGATGTACGCGAGCGAGGCACTCAGCACCCGACCCGTCTTCATGTCGTTGACCGCGATCGCGGGGTCCCCCTGGAAGTCGATCTCGAGGGACGACTTCGCGGGCGCGAGGATGTCATTCCAGGGTTCCGCCTTGGAGTCGTTCATAGCCCAGTAGCTTGGGTCGGGGTCGAGGGTGTACTTCGTGGCGGAACCGAGGTCGAGGAATCCGCCGCGAAGGACAAACGGACCCGTGCCCACCGTGTGGGTTGCCATCCATCGGTTGTAGTCGTTGACGGGCACGCCGCCGTTCGCCGACACGATGAGCGGGTCGACCGCGCTCGCGATGGGCCCGGAGAGAGATGCGAGCAGGTACGTATAGGGGACGACGCCCAGGTAACCAGCGCCCAGGTTGAGCTGAATCGTATACTTGTCGATCACCTGGAACGACTGATTCGAAGCCTCCATCACGGCGAGTTGCGCGGAGGTCGGATTCACGAAGTTGTACGAGTTCAGGACGCTCGCCACCCAGTCGCGCGAGCTGTTGCTCGCGGCGGAGGCCGAGTAGTAGTTCACGCCCGGATACCAGAAGTTCTCCTGCAGGATGAAGCTGCCCGCTTGGTTCATGACCAGGGCGCGGTACAGGCTGTACCACATCACGTAGGCGTTGAACGCATCGCCATTCGAGAAGTGGACGTCCTGCCGCAGGTGGAACGTCCAGTTGAACCCGTCCGTCGAGTTCGTCCAACTGCTGGCAAGGACGGGGACGAACCTGGTGTACTGGCTCCCGTTGTAGTTGACCATGCTCTGGTACACCTGCTGGACGACTCCCCAGCCGGGCGTCGAGAAGGTCACGTGGGGATCGAGCGAATCGGGTCGCTCCGGCTGGTCGAAGATTAGCGGGTTCGTCGTCTGAAAGTTGCAGGCAGACGGCGCGGTGATCACGTAGTACGCGACCGCCCCAGAGACCGCAACCACCACAATTAGCACGATCGCGAGCAGTCGGACCGTTCTCGGATTCCTTCTCCTGCCCGCGGGCGCAGGCGCAGGAGGCGCACTGCTCTCAGAACTCTGTGGGGCTCCCAAGGTCCTCCTCCAGCCCGCGGATTCTTCGCATCCCTATTAACGGTTTGCATGGACCGCTCCCTAAGATGCCCGCCCGTCCGCGGTCGGCAATGCGCTCTTCACAGCAGGAGGGGCGCCATGACCAGCGTGATCGTCGAGAGCAGCTTGACGACGATGTGCAGCGACGGTCCCGCGGTGTCCTTGAACGGATCGCCTACCGTGTCGCCCACCACCGCGGCCTTATGCGTGGCGCTCCCCTTGCCGCCCAGGTTCCCGGCCTCGATGTACTTCTTCGCGTTGTCCCACGCACCGCCGCCCGTGTTCAAGGTAAGGGCCATCAGGATGCCCGCGATGGTCCCGACCATAAGCGTTCCGCCGAGGGGCTCGCCCGCGGGAAGGTTCGGGGTGATCTTGACGAACTTGAAGAGGAACCCCACTGCGACGGGGGTCAGGACCGCCAAGAGGCCCGGCACGACCATTTCCCGGAGTGCCCCCTTCGTGCAGATGTCGACCGTGCGCCCGTAGTCCGGCTTCTCCGTCCCCGCCATGATTCCAGGCTTCTCCTTGAACTGCGCGCGGACATCCTTGATGATCGTCCAGGCCGCCTTGCCCACGGATCGGATCGCGAACGCGCTGAACAGGAAGATCAGTGCGGCTCCCATGAACGCGCCCACGAACGTCTCCGGGTGGGACAAGTCCACGGACTTGACGTTGGCCTCTGTGAGGAACGCGTTGAATAGCAGGAACGCCGCGAGCGCGGCGCTGCCGACCGCGTACCCCTTCGTGAGGGCCTTCGTTGTGTTGCCGGCCGCATCCAGCTTGTCCATGTTCTTCCGCACGGAATCGGACACACCCGCCATTTCCGCGATGCCCGCGCCGTTGTCCACGATGGGACCGAACGTGTCCATGGCCAGGATGTACGCCGCGGTCGCGAGCATGCCCATGGTCGCGATCGCCGTCCCGTAGATTCCGCCTCCCGGAATCCCGGTGGACTGGCCCAACCAGTAGGAGATGAGGATCGCAATGGAGACCACGACGGCCGGGATCGCGGTCGCCTCAAGGCCCACGGAGAAGCCGGCGATGATGTTCGTTCCGGGGCCCGTCTCGGACGCTTGGGCGATGTCCCGCACGGGGCGATACCTCGCTTCCGTGTAGTACTGCGTGATCCACACGTAGACCACGGCCGTGAGCATGCCCGTGAGCCCGCAGACCCAGTAATAGATCCACGTCGCACCCCCGGTCGTGCTCGGGAGGCTTGGATTCAGCATGGCCCAGGAGGCGACGCCGAACAGGATCGCCGCCAGGACG
>DASQGG010000188.1 GCA_035632695.1 Thermoplasmata archaeon | reverse complement strand
CGTCGTCCAACCCGTCACGCAATGGAAGTCGGAATCCACGTGGGCCTTGGGCAGCGCCAGGAGTTCATCGTAGGTCAGGCGAAGCCGCGCATCGACCTCCCCGTCCACGCGCAGATCCCATCCCATCGGGTCGAAACGCGGCACGATGCCGAGATCCAGCCGCGGCCACTTGCGGACGGTGTGCTGCCCCGGCGGAAGGCGCCTCGCGTCGACCATCGACGGATTTGAACGGAGCGCCCGAATATAAATGGTTGCAGTCGAGCGCCGCGCCGGAGAAAATGACCGCGTTCTCCGGAGAATCGGGACGTTTCGCTCGAGTGGCCGCCAAAGGTTTAATAGGGTAACCTTTTTTCCTGCGGCGGATGGCGCTCCTCGACACGTATGGACCAGTGGTCGTTTTCGCCATCGTGGCCGTGCTTTTCCCCGTGGGAACGTTCTTCGCGACCCGCCTGTTCCGCCCGACCAACCCCACTCCGCTCAAGGACCTCGTGTACGAGTGCGGCGAGCTGCCCGAAGGCGAGGCCCAGATCGAGTTCCACTTCCAGTACTACATGTTCGCGCTCATCTTCCTCGTCTTCGATGTCGCCGCGATCTTCCTTCTTCTCTGGGCGTTCGCGTGGGGCGGACTCCTTGACCCCTCCACGCCCCTCATCGCACGCTACTCTCCGATTCTCTTCCTCGCGATCATGTTTGTCGCCACGCAGTATGCGCTGAAGAAGGAAGAGGTCATCCAGATATGAGTGCGGTCGTGGCGAGCGCCCCCGCGATCACGGGCCGCCCCGTCGAAGGCATCGAGGCGGAGGTCCTAAGGGACCTCAAGCGGGTTTTTGCCGCGAAGCTCTTCGATGCCCGCACGGTGCGCCCGCGCCTGGTCGAGATCGCGATCGATCGCGCGGACCTCGTCGCCGTGTGCCGCTACCTGAAGGAGACCGCGGGGTTCGAGCATCTCGGCTGCATCAGTGCGGTGGACTGGAAAGACCACTACGAGAGCGTCTACCACATCGAGAACTATGCGAACGGTTGCGTCGTCCAGGTGAACGCGCGGATTCCGCACGAGGACCCCAAGATCGCGAGTGTGTGTTCGATCTGGCATGCCGCGGACTTCCCCGAGCGAGAGGCATGGGACCTCATGGGGATTGTGTACGAGGGCCACCCCAACCTCAAGCGCATCCTGCTGCACGACGATTTCAAGTTCCATCCGCTCCGCAAGGACTTCCCTCAGGAGGTCGACCGGCAGTACATCAGCCGCCGCAAGCTCAAGGGAGGGAAGTGACGTGCCCGAGTTCTGGATCAACATGGGGCCCCAGCACCCCATGACCCACGGGCTCTGGAACATGAAGGTCAAGGTGGACGGCGAGACGATCACGGACGCGAAGCCGGAGATCGGCTACCTGCACCGCGGCGTGGAGAAGATCGCCGAGGTGCGAGAGTTCCAGAAGGTGATCGTCCTCACGGACCGCCTTTGCTACGTCTCCTCGATCACCTGGTCCCACGCGTATTGTCTCGCGGTCGAGAAGATGATGGGCGTCGAGGTTCCCGAACGGGGGAAGTACCTCCGGGTCATCTCCCTCGAACTCCAGCGGATCGCGTCCCACCTCATGTGGCTCGCCGCGTACGGTCCCGACCTCGGGCTGCTCACCGTGCTCCTCTGGTCGCTCCGCGAGCGCGAGTTGTTCCTCGATCTGATCCAACTCATGTCCGGGATGCGGATGAACCAGAACTATCCGCGGATCGGCGGCGTCCGGAACGACATTCCGGAGAACTTCGATGCCATGTGCAAGCGGAGCATCGACCACTTCCTCGAGAAGCTCGACCACGACTACACGAAGATGCTCCACGAGTCCAAGATCTTCCACATGCGCACGCAGGGCGTGGGCATGATCTCCGCCGCGGACGCCATCAATTGGGGCGTCACGGGCCCCAACCTCCGATCCTGCGGCGTCAATGTGGACGTCCGGCGGTTGGACCCCTACGAGGTCTACGACGAACTGGAGTTCGAGCCCCAGGTGTGGAAGGGACCCGACGCGGGCGACTCCTACTCCCGGTTCATCTGCCGCTTCAACGAGATGCGCGAGTCCTGCCGTCTCATCCTCGAGGCCCTGGAGAAGATGCCCAAGGAGGGCACCTACCGGACGAAGCCCCCGCGGCGTGCGGAGGGCGAGGGGTACGTGCGGACCGAGGATTCGCGGGGCGAGGCCCTCTTCTACGTGTGCGGCGACGGGGATGACCGTCCCTACCGCGTGAAGATCCGGAGCCCGATCTTCTGCACGATGGCCGCGACGCCGATCATGCTCCGCGGCAACAAGCTCGCGGACGTGGTCGCGATCCTCGGATCCATCGACGTCTGCGTGGGGGAGATCGACAAATGAGCGCCCCCCTGATCCCCAGCCTCTTCGGGTCCTGCTACATCTTGACGGGAGCGATCATCTGGATCATCGACCAGATCCTCTACGCGATCGGGTTCGTGATCCCGCCGATCAACGATCCGCTTCATGCGCTCGGCGGATGGCTCGCCTCGCCGCCGGTTCTGACCGCCCTCACGTGGCTCGTCATGGTCCTCGTGATGACGATTTGGGCGGTCCTCCTGAACCTGCTCACGATGATGTGGGTGGAGCGCAAGGTGTACAGCCGCCTCCAGGACCGCTACGGGATCATGATCTCGATTTGGTCCCTGCCCCTTTGGCCCTTCAACCGTCGCAGGGACCGCCCCACGCACAAGGGCTGGGGGTACCTCCAGAACGTGGCCGACGGGATGAAGCTCCTGCAGAAGGAGAACCTCGTGCCTGCCACGGCGGACTCCATGATGTTCAACGTCGCACCTGCGTGGATCGCGGGGACGACGCTCATGGTCTTCGCCGCGCTGCCCTGGTCGAGCGGCCTGTATGTCGCGAACCTGGACCTCGGGATTCTGTTCATCCTCGCGGCGTTCTCCCTGGCGCCCCTGGGCATCCTGATCGCGGGGTGGTCCGCGAAC